>NZ_JACJOY010000033.1:0-71147 GCF_014695815.1 Trichocoleus sp. FACHB-6 | reverse complement strand
GGCTAACTTGGAAAACCTTTGTTAGTTCTTCGACTTTTACCCCTTGATTGGCTAAAATTATACAATGCGCTCTTTGACGCACCTGATGATGTCGGCTTTGGTGATAAATTCGCCCCACTAATTTAGCTGAAAGGGAATTTACTTCTCGAAGGAATATCATCAGTAACACGAATTAATACATAACTTCTTAATTTTAATGTATTTTATTACTTATTTGTGTAATTAATTCTGTCTAACTACTTAGAAGCAGGTGCTGATGTAAATGCTTGGGGACAGGGAGCTACTCCTCTGCTTCGTGCTGCTACTGGGGGACAGCAAGAAGTTTACGATTATCTGTATCCGCTGGTTTCTGAAGACATCCGCAAGCGTGGGGAGAAAGAAATTGAGAACGGTGTGAAGAGAAAGGAGCGGTTACAGAAAAAGGATGTCGAAGACTTCATTGATGCGGCAATGATGGGAAATATAGAAGCAGTAAAGGTAGCAATTGAGGCAGGGATAGACATCAATGCTATTGGCTCTAATGGTCAAACTGCCCTAATGTATGCGGCTCATTACGTTCATATTCCTGTAGTTCAAACTCTAATTGATGCAGGTGCTGAGTTAGATATTTTGAGCGAAGAAGATGGACTCGGTGAAGGAGAAACCGCTTTGATGCACGTAGCTGAAAGCTTTTTTGCAACAGGAAAACGTGCTGAAGTGGTCAAAATGTTAGTGGAAGCGGGGGCAAACATCAATCTCAAAGGTGAGGATGGTCGTACCGCCCTGATGTTGGCTGCTATGGCGGGTTATGCCGATTCCATACAGGCTTTGATAGAAGCAGGTGCAGACCTGGATGCTAGAGATGATGATGGCAATACAGCGATGATGCTGGCTGAGGGTAACAGACATCCTAAAATTGTTCGCCTGCTCAAACAAGCTGGTGCTTCAGAAGAAGGAATGAATGAAATTGCCTTAATTCGAGCAGCTTATGACGGAAACGTAGAACACGTTAGAGCGTTAATTCAAGCAGGCGCGGACGTTAATCACAGGATGAATAGCACCGCCTTATGCAATGCAGCTTCAAGAGGGCATGATGAAATCGTGAGGATGCTGATTGAAGCTGGTGCAGACGTAAACAAAAGAGCCAGCGAAGGCTATTTTAATCCACTACTTAATGCTGCTTACGCAGGACATCTTGAGATTGTTCGCGCCTTGGTAGAAGCGGGTGCTGATGTGAATGTCAGGGTTGAAGATTACTATAATCCTCTTGAATATGCTGAGTTGGGCATTATGGAAGGACATTACAAAGGTAGACAACACGCTGAGGTGATTGAATTACTCAAGCAAGCCGGTGCTACCAAGTCGCAAGATTTTTAATGAGAAGATGTAGCGATCGCATTCCCTCTTCCTCCCGCACAAACAAAAAAAAATGGGGATGAGTCACCTCACCCCCTCAATTAGCTATTAGCAATTAGCTACTACAGAGTTGGCACAAATTGCTCTTTTTCAGGAACCTCTGTGTACTCAGCTACAATTTGGCGGAACTCTTCACCGTCAATTGTTTCCTTCTCAATCAACAAATCAACGAGACGGTCAACCACTTCGCGGTTTTGGCGCATGATCTGACAGGCTTCTTCGTAGCAATGAGCAACGATTGAGCGTACCTGAGCATCAATCCGAGAAGCAATTTCCTCAGAATATTCACTGCGGCTTGTCCAATCTCGACCTAAAAATACTTCCCCACTCTGGCTTTCTAAAGACAGGGGGCCGAGGTCAGACATCCCGAAGCGAGTTACCATTTGCCGTGCTAGTCCTGTAACCTGTTGCAGGTCGCCGCCAGCACCAGTGGTGATTTCCGAATCGCCAAAGATAACTTCCTCAGCAGCACGTCCGCCTAAAGCGCCTTTAATGCGGGCTAGGAGTTGCGATCGCGAAACCAATCCTGAATCCTCAGAAGGAGTAAACCAGGTTAAACCGCGTGCCTGTCCTCGTGGAACCAGAGTTACTTTCTGTACGGGGTCGTGATCTGGAACCAAGGTGCCAATAATCCCGTGACCGATTTCATGGTAGGCAATCAATCGCTTGCTCTTGCTGTCTACTAGAGGGGTGCCTTCCATCCCAGCAACCACTCGGTCTACAGCGTCGTTGATTTCCAACATGGTGATGGCATCTTTACGACGACGAGCTGTTAAAATTGCACCTTCGTTGAGCAGGTTGGCTAAGTCAGCACCTGTGAAACCTGGGGTACGACGAGCGATCGCTTCTAAGGATACTTCCGGAGCGATTTTTTTGTTGCGGGCGTGTACTTCCAGAATTGCCACACGACCTTTCAAGTCGGGAGCATCGACCATTACTTGACGGTCAAAGCGTCCCGGACGCAATAAGGCGGAATCTAGTACATCGGGGCGGTTGGTAGCGGCAATAATAATAATCCCGGTGTTGCCTTCAAAGCCGTCCATCTCGGTCAGCAACTGGTTGAGGGTTTGTTCCCTCTCGTCGTTACCGCCGCCAATTCCAGCGCCGCGTTGCCGTCCTACAGCGTCAATTTCATCGATGAAAATCAGACAAGGGGCGTTTTCTTTGGCTTTTTTGAACAAGTCGCGGACGCGGGATGCACCAACGCCGACAAACATTTCCACGAACTCAGATCCTGAGATGCTGAAAAATGGGACTCCAGCTTCGCCGGCGATCGCTTTTGCCAATAAAGTCTTACCAGTTCCCGGAGGGCCTACTAACAGCACTCCTTTGGGAATTCTCGCTCCCACTGCTGTAAACCGTTCCGGTTGCTTCAGGAAGGTGACAACTTCTTCTAGTTCTTCTTTGGCTTCTTCAATCCCAGCTACATCGTCAAATTTGATTCCTGTTTTTGCTTCCATCTGGAATCTGGCTCTGGATTTGCCAAAGTTCATCGCTTGACCGGGGCCACCAGGAATGTTGCTAGAGCGACGGAACAAGAAAAACAGCCCAGCAATCAACAGAATCGGGAAAATCAAATTTCCCAGAAATCCCCAAATAGCGCCGTCGTTACGCGCTGGATGAGTATCAAAGCTGATATTAGCTTTTCTGAGCTGAGAAATCAGTTCTGGAGCATTTGATGGCAAATCTACCCGCAGCCGCTGTATTCGGTTATCCAGGTCTGGATCGACGGCTTCCACAATTGCCGTCCGACCACCATCGTATAGGTCAACACTGGTTAAACGACCGTCATTGAGATATTCCAAAAAGCGCCCGTAGGTCATGCGGGTGCTGGCGGTGTTCTTACCCATGTCAGCAGGAGCGGCAGCAAATGCCCCTTGCCACAGGAAGAACCCGATCACCAAGGCTGGTAATGTCCAAAGAACTAATATTCTCCAAGAAAATTTCATAAGCTAGTGGGGTCTCCAAACGGTTAATATATGCAGATTCAATCCAGCTCTGGAGTCATGACAAAGACTAAATGAGCGCAGTATCTTCGCTTTTTTTCACCAGTGCAATCTGGCGAGCCTGAGCGAGGCCTTAGTAAACACTTTAACGTTGAACTTAATCAAATTTAACTTAATTCTCAGGATTAGGGCAACTCATGGCTATTACATACTACAAGAGATGTAAATTGTCAATTACCGAAATGGAAGTTAATTTTTTGAATTTTGGTTTAATCACCGGAGATAGCCACCAGTCTTTAATACGGTTTCTGGAATAGTCGGCTGGATATCGCGCCCTAACTTATAAAAAGAGCTTTTGAGGTAGATAGCAGTCCTCAATGATTCGTGAAGGCGAGATACCCGACTTCTCTAAGAAGTCGGGTATCTGAAGGGCTGGCACCTCACAACTAAAACAGGATTGCTATATGTTTCCTCAGAGCGATCGCTAGATCAAACATTAATCCAAAAAGGTATGACGCGCCCGCTTCCGAGGTTTAAGCCACGAGAAGCAGACGCGCCAATATAGCCAATTTAGATTATGAGAATGAAAGCCTTGCAGGGCAGTTTCAACCCTAGTAGGTTTCTACATGCCAGCGACCAGCTTTCTTCATCGCCCGTTGGTATTCAGTCCAGTTCACCCCTTGCTTGGCGGCGACGGCAGAAAGCGCCTCATCAATGCCACCTTCCATACCCTTCAATCCACAGATGTAGGTGTGGGTATTGTCCTTCTGCATCAGTTCCCAAAGTTTTTCAGCATTCTCAGCAATCCGGTCTTGGATGTACATTCTGCCGCCTTGAGGGTTTTTCTGTTCGCGACTGATGGCGTAGGTCAGGCGGAGGTTGTCCGGGTACTTATCCTGCAACTCTTCCAATTCTTCTTTGTAGAGGATGTTGGGAGTTGTAGCGATACCAAAGAAGAGCCATGCCAAACCGTTGAACTTATAGTCGGGGTTGGCTGCTCTTTCGGCATCTTTGAACATCCGCCATAGGTAAGCGCGGAATGGCGCAATTCCAGTTCCTGTTGCCATCATAATAATCGTGGCATTCGGATCGTCTGGAAGCAGCATTTCCTTACCAGTTGGCCCCGTGATTTTCACTTCATCCCCAGGCTGGAGACCGCAGATGTGGCTAGAGCAAACACCATAGACCATTTCGCCAGTCTCAGGATGCTTGTACTCTAGTCTCCGGACGCACAAGGATACAGTCTTGTCATCAACTCCATCACCGTGACGAGTTGAAGCAATCGAGTAGAGCCTGAGTTTTTCCGGTTTGCCTTTCTTGTCGATTCCCGGCGGGATGATACCAATACTTTGACCTTCTAAATATCGTAAATCCCCCTCAGAAATATCGAAGGTGACGTGACGACAAGTGCCGATTCCGCCCTCACGAACCATTTCTTCATTGCTGATACACCGACCAATAAAAGGATTATTCGGACGGTAGATATTAACGGGAATATCTTTTTCAGTCTTTTCCTTTGCTTGAGTCATAGGCTTGCTTTCTTCTCCTGCTTTCTTGTCCTGTGCTGCGGGTTGTGAAGAAGTGGCTTGCCCATTCGCTTCGCTTGTTTGTGCCACAGAGCGGTTGGCTAAAGAGCCATTCATGCTGCTGTCAACACTCAGTTGCTGGATGTTGACAATTTTGCCACCCATGCGAGCGATCCGCCGCATTTCTTGGTTCATGCGGCTGTATGGCACTGTGATGAATATGCTACCACTGCGACGAATGGGGTAGTTCATTTGGTCAGTTTGTTCGTTCTGACGCAGACCCACCACTTCATAAACAAAGACGCGGCTCCCAGATTCTGTATTCGCAGTACCGTTGGCTGTGCTTGAGTTATACATTAGCTGTTAAATATCTCCTCCGATCCCAGGTTCACTTAACATTCTGCTACAAAGCGCACTCCTAAAGCACATACCATGTGTACTTAGCGATTGATCAAAATGGAGCGAGCGCGCTCACTTTGGGGCCGTCACCATTGGGAGATCGCCCAGTTTCTTAGCCGAGAACCCAATGTTTGCACTTCCACAATACAGAGTCATCCCAGCAGAGAATGTCGCTATTGAGTCAATTTAATTTTTTCTTTCTAAAAATGCGCTCGTAAAGCGTAGCATAAGAACTGAGCGAGATAATTCTAATCACAGTCAGCCTTGTAGCGTCTATCTCATTCTGGTAAGATACAGTGTAGCAGCTAGTATTAAATACTTACTGGACTGGGCTTGAGTCGTCCTCAACGGGCAACAGCACATCAGCTGTGCTGTATGTTAACAATGGTTATGCTTTAGTGCTTATGCCACCGCATAAAAACCGAGGGGAACCTCTTGGCTAGGGATTTAGATTGCTTAAAACTACTGAAAAGAAAATTTTTTGCGTTAGAGGGAAGCTATGACCAGTCAGCTGGATCGTGTGGTTTTAATTGGTGTTGCTGGAGACTCCGGATGCGGTAAGTCCACATTTTTGCGCCGATTGACCGATTTGTTCGGGGAAGATTTTGTGACGGTGATCTGCTTGGACGATTACCACAGTTTGGATCGTAAGCAGCGCAAAGAAACGGGAATTACAGCGCTAAACCCGAAAGCGAATAACTTCGATCTGATGTACGAGCAGATCAAAGCGCTGAAGAACGGTAAGAGTATCGATAAGCCAATTTACAACCACGAAACCGGCGCGATTGATCCACCAGAGCGAGTAAACCCTAACCACATTATCGTGATCGAGGGACTTCACCCGTTGTATGATGAGCGAGTGCGATCGCTTCTAGACTTCAGCGTGTACCTAGATATCAGCGATGAAGTCAAAATTGCCTGGAAAATTCAGCGAGATATGGCTGAGCGCGGACACACCTACGCTGATGTCATGGCTGCCATCAACTCTCGCCGCCCCGACTTTACCGCCTACATTGAGCCACAGAAGGAACACGCTGACGTTGTGATCCAGGTTTTGCCGACCCAATTAGTCAAGGAGGAAAAGGAAGGCAAGATTCTGCGGGTGCGTCTAATTCAGCGGGATGCTGTGGAAGGCTTTGAGCCAGCTTACCTGTTTGATGAAGGGTCAACAATTGATTGGAGACCCTGCGGACGCAAACTCACCTGCGGCTATCCCGGCATCAAGATGTACTACGGGCCAGATAGCTACTATGGTCACGAGGTTTCTATTCTGGAAGTGGATGGTCAGTTTGAAAAGCTAGAGGAAGTTATCTACATCGAAAGCCACCTCAGCAAGACTTCTGCCAAGTACCACGGCGAACTGACAGAACTGTTGCTTCATCACCGGGAGTATCCAGGCTCTAACAATGGTACTGGGTTGTTCCAGGTGTTAGTAGGTCTGAAGATGCGGGCGACATACGAGCGCTTAACTTCTGGAAAGAGCCAGTCTCTGGCAGCTACGAAAGTGTAATTAAAGGCTCTCAGGCTCCCAGGCAAATGGAAAGAGCGTTGAGAGCTTGCGGAAGCGCGACTATTAAACTAGATGATGAACAACGCGAGAAACTGACAAAAGTCTCTCGCGTTTTGTTTTTCCCCTTAACCAGCTGATGACGGTGTGTGAGTATTGAATGCTTGCTTTGCGTTTAAATTCCTTAACATTTCCTAAACTGAGAAATGTAAAGATATCGTAATCTTGCATCTTATGTTCCTCAAACCGAATCAACGCACAAAGTTAGACGATACGGATGATACGCTGTTCTACTCCTACCCGCGCTTTGTGACGCACGTAGACGAAGGCTTCATTAAACAGCTGACAGATTTATATAGAGAACGGCTGAAGCCAAATACTCGCATCTTGGACATGATGAGCAGCTGGGTTTCCCATCTACCAGAGGAGATGGAATTTGCTCACATCGAAGGACACGGACTCAACGAGGAGGAACTGGGGCGCAATTCCCGTTTAGATCATTACTTTGTACAAGATTTAAACAAAAATCCTAAGTTACCCTTGCCCGATGGTGATTTTGACGCGGTTCTCATCTGCGTTTCGGTGCAGTATCTGCAATACCCGGATGCGGTATTTTCTGAGATTCACCGGGTTCTGAAACCGGGTGGAATTGCGATTATCAGCTTTTCTAACCGGATGTTTTACCAAAAAGCGATCGCTGCATGGCGGGATGGTTCAGAATCTAGTCGCGTTGAGTTGGTTAAAAGTTACTTTACCTCAGTCCCAGAATTTAGTCCGCCTGAAGTCATTACCCGAAAATCCAGCGCTCCCAATTTCCTCCAGTGGATGGGTGCAGCTGGCGGCGATCCTTTCTATGCTGTAATAAGTCAGCGGCTTTAAGCTAAGTGGAAATTTCCCCAGGTAAGATGGCAAAAATGCCAAGATGGGGATTAAGTGTAGAAATTAAAGCTATCAGGAGGCGGTAATGTTTTTCCAAAATGGGCGTAGAATTTTAGCGGCTTTATTACTGTCAGTATTGCTGCTGGTGACATCTTGTGCAACTCAGGCTCCCTCTCCTTACGCTCAGGCGCAAAAGGAAAGTACCCAGAGAAATGCCCCTTCAGCAGTTGCCAAAGATGCTACACAGGGTAGCCAATTTAATAAATTCTTTCCAAAAGGTAGCGGTGGCTTCCAGACCGTAGCAGCTCAAGAGAAAAAAGGCTTTGCTGAGTATAAGCTGAAACAAGGCGGCAAGGATGTAGCGGTGCTGTCTATCAATGACACAATCAGCAACCCTACAGCCGCAGCTAAATTCAACAGCAGCACTCAAAGAATCGCTGGGTATCCAGCAGTTAATCAGGGCAGTAACGGCACTGCTATTTTAGTAGGCGATCGCTACCAAGTCAAAGTGCAATCCCGCGATGCTTCCTTTACCCAAAGCGATCGCGAAGCATGGTTACAAAGATTTAATCTCAGTGGTCTGGCACGACTGAAGTAAGTAGTCTGTTGCTATTGTCAGCATGGCTAATCGTTGAAAAATGATTAGCCATTAGCTAATGACTAATGACCATTGATTGACTAAACAAGGAGACTTTTGTGAGCAAACCTATTTTTGAATTGGTTGATGAGCTATCAACCAACAACATGACCACGAGAGCGCTACGAGCGCTTGATTTTGTGGTTCCTGGCGAGTGGCAAAATATAGTTGGATTCGACAACACCATTCGCGCTGTCACCGGAGAAACCGACGCCGCCTTTATTCAGCAAATTGGCGAACGTGCTGTTTACTTGTATAACGACAAGTCGCAAGGTTATCAACGAGCCATGTGGCTTTATCAAACTGTTGATAATGCAGATAAAGCCTTGGGTGCAGCTGCTCTAGCCAACAAAGTTGGTGAAAACATTCCCTTTTTGGGACTTTTAAACCGCCTTACTCCCAAAGCTAACAAAGCTCAAGCCATTGATTTGACCATAAAATTAGTAGTTGAGTTAGTTGCTTTCTGCCAAATCAACGGCATCCCCGGAGACAGCATCGGTGATTTTGTTGCGTCTTTGAGTGACTATAGCGGCGAATCTCTGATGCGGATGGTGGCGCTGGTTTGCTTTGATGGTCTGGTTCCTCTTGGCCCTGACTTCCTCCTGCAAGCTACTTCCAGCTTAAATCAGACAAATCCCTCAGAATTAGAACAAAATCAGACCTATCAGCGCGTCCACGATCTGATTCCAGGTGGCAGTTCTCAAGGTAAGCTAAACTTCATTGGTCAAAGCTTTGATTCAGTCAAAGGCTGGATGAGCGGTTTGGTTACTTCTCGCGGTTTGACACCAGAAAAAGTTGTTAAGAACCTGCACAATTTTGTAGAAATTTCTAACGACAAGTTAGACTACTTGGGTGCTTTTCTAGATGTGACAACTAACTACTACGAACACACTGGGACTCAAACCCTGGCTCGTCGTTTGATTGAACGCGCCTCAGCCGAAATTTAAGCTCAACGACTAAAGTCGCGGCTCTCGCGAACAAAGCCCGCCTTCGCGGGCTTTAATTTTAAGCCTCGCGTTGCGCGGGCGTAGTACGCAAAAGCCCAGGCTCAGGCAATGTGGGTAAGTAACTGTCTAGAATAAATTACACAACTTTGCATTGCTACATAAGGCTTTCAATAGGATTTGATATGTAATTTATTTGGCATATCCACTTATAGATGCAAGATTGGGATACACTCTATTTTTTTTTGCTTTAATTTTTGTCAATATTTTGTGATTTATAGCACAGAAATACTTATTCTTAAGAGTATCTGATAAAGCCGACGTGAGGGGTAGGGGGCGATCGCTTCTCTCCCAATACGGTTTGGATAAGATAAATTGTTTACCGATAACCGTTGTAAAGACGTTCTATCTTAACGTCTCTACGCCCCCAACCCCATGCCGACTCCAATGCACTATGCGATTGAATCAAAGATTCAAAGGAGATTTACTGTCATGGCAATAGAAACTGTTAGAGAATTTTTGGAAAGCGTAAAACAAGATCAACGATTAAAAGAAAAAGTTAAAGCAGCACAAGAACCAGAAACTTTGGTGGAGATTGCCAAAGAACGTAGCTATATTTTCTCACCCGAAGAATTAGATACTGCGTTAAGCAATTTGTCGAAGAAGCAAGACGAGTTAGCAGCTTTAGTCAACCCGGGTATCTCACCCCGGCGACATCTTCATCCAAGGTAATTGGGGATTGGGAATTGGGAAAAATCTTACCCAGTCCCCAACCCCCATCTATGCCAAAATTTCTGATGCCTGCTGACAAATTTCTTCGTGACAGTTACCGTTACTAGCTATCAAGCAACCCCATTGATTTACATCCCCTGTGTTGTACTTCAAAGGGTTGCCATCAACATAAGTAAACTTTCCGCCAGCTTCTGTCAAAATTAACTCAGGTGCAGCCATATCCCAATCTTTAGGAGCAGACTTTCCAGATAGGGAGATGTAAACATCCGCTGTTTGTTCGATGATAGTAGCAATTTTGCAACCGACGCTGCCCACATAATGTTTATTTTTAAAGGGCAGGTTTTGCAATAATCGATCGAAGCGATCATCCCGATGGGTACGACTGGCGACTACCGTTAAATCTGCAATCGTGTTGTGTTCCGATACTCGTATTGGCTTTACTTCCCCATCACGGGTTTCTACAAACGTGCCGCCGCCAATGGTTGCGTAATACAATTTTCCAGCTTCAGGCACTACTACCACTGCCGCGACTGGTCGTCCTGCATTGATTAGGGCAATATGAACGGCGTATTCCCCAGTACGGTCGATAAAGTCTCGCGTACCATCAAGGGGGTCAATAATCCACACCCAAGGTTGAGTAGGTATGGGTGTCTGAGATTTATAAGTTTCTTCGCTGAGGTATCCGAAATCTTGGGTACCTAAAGATGCCTGCAAGTTATGTAGAATGTATTGATTTACAGCCACATCAGCAGCTGTGACTGGCCCATCTTTTTTGTTTTGAATTTCCAAGTTGCCGACGCTTTTATCGCCGCGATAGTAAGACTGTAGGATATCGGCGGCACCCCAGCCAACAGTTCGGGCGATCGCTACAATTTCTTCTAGCCCTTCATATTGGTTTTCACCCAATGATTTTAATGTCACGTTAAGATTCCTCGACTGTTGGCAGTTGGTGGGAGGTTAACAAAATGATTAATCTTTAATTATATGCTGCCTTGCTGCATCCATCGCCGAGTGCCAAAAAATTGACAGGAATGGGAGGCAATTTGTGCCGCTAGAGCGATCGCATCTGTAAAATTTTCCTCCAAAATATAATGGCAAAAGGCACCGTGAAAAATGTCCCCAGCACCCAAGGTATCGACAGGATTGATTTGGGCAACTTCTACCCAGCCGTTAGTACCTTGCGAAATGTATTGGATCGGTTTTTCGCCGTTAGTAATGGCAATATGGGGAATTCCCATCTCTGATAAATAGGAAAAAACTTCTTCTGTTGTATTGCAACCCGGTGGATAAAAATTTGCCGAACAAAGGGCGTAATCTACAAAAGGCAATACATTCTCAAATCCAGGCTTCCAGCTGCCGCCGTCTATGACGACGGGGATATGATTTTCTTTGGCTTTTCGGGCGATTTCCTGTCCAACTGCCATTTGATGTCCATCAATGAGGACGATATTAACCCCTTGCAAGATATCTTTGGGAATGCGATCGCAACTAACTTGAGTTTTGGTAGCATTCAGCGAAACTACAGCGCGATCGCCTGTCCCTTGAGTAACGATAATAGAAGATATGGGCGGCGGTTCGTCGTGAGTGGGTGCTAAGTCTATTTGTGTAACAGTGTGACTTTCCAAGTCACTCCGGATTAAGCAATTAATCGGATGACTGCCAACCACACCCAAAAGCGTTGCACCTCCGCCCAAATAACTAAAAGTTACTGCGGCATTGGTAGCAGGCCCACCGGCTGCCACAGTATAGTCAGATGCCACCATTTTTTGATTTTTTTGAGGCAAACCTGCCGTTAAATAAACAAAATCTAAAGTAACTAATCCTACAAAAAGTCCAAGTGCCATCTAACTTCAGAATTTTGAATATATGGGAAAAGCAGATAGTCTTCCTATAGCACTTTATGTTGTAGGAACTCCAATTGGCAACCTGGAAGATATGACTTTTCGGGCGGTGCGAATTTTGCAGGAGGTGGATGCGATCGCAGCTGAAGACACGCGCCACACTGGGAAGCTTTTGCAGCATTTTCAGATAAAAACGCCTCAAATTAGCTACCACGAACATAACCAAGCACAGCGCATTCCAGAGTTGTTGCAGCAGTTGAAAATGGGGAAAGCGATCGCGCTGGTCACTGACGCTGGGATGCCAGGAATCTCCGATCCAGGTTACGAACTGGTTAAAGCCTGTATTGAGGCAGAAATGCCCGTAGTTCCTATTCCCGGTTGCACTGCTGTAACAACTGCCCTAAGTGCTGCTGGATTACCTACAGATAGATTTGTATTTGAAGCCTTTTTACCAGCAAAAGGTGCAGACAGGCAACAACATTTAGAAAGTTTACAAACAGAAACCAGAACTCTCATATTTTACGAAGCACCCCACCGACTGCGGCAAACATTGCAAGATTTAGCCGCTGTACTAGGAGAAAACAGGAAAATTGTATTAGCCAGAGAGTTAACAAAATTGCACGAAGAGTTTTGGCGGGGAACAATTGGGGAAGCAATTCTTCACTATAATCAGCGCGAACCGCAAGGAGAATTTACTCTCGTCGTCGCTGGTGGTGAGTTGGTAACACCATTGCTGTCAGAAGAGGCGCTGAAAGCAGAATTACAGCAGCTATTGTATCAAGGAATATCGCGATCGCAAGCTAGTCGCCAATTAGCAAAAGCCACTTCCATCCCTCGCCGCCAAATCTATCAATTAGCTTTAGAAATTCCGGTTATTCCCAACACCGAAGCGGAAACAATAGAAGAAAACTAGGGGTTGGGGATTGGGGGACTGGGGGCTAGGGACTAGGTACTAGGAAGGAACTGGAAGGGACTAGGTAAGATTCTTTCCAATTCCTCAATCCCCAATCCCCAATCCCTAATCCCTAATTCCCCATTCCCCAATTTAATATGAAAACTCAATTCTTCTCTGGTTACTTAATTTTTCTGATAACACTCACGGGTTGTACTACGTCAACAAAACAGCCAACCTCTTTAAGTACGCCTTCACCCACCACCACCGCGACAACGCCGCCGTCGCCAACTTCCACCCCAACACCAACATCGGTAAAATTGTCTCCCGTCTCAGCGAACTTTAAAATCTCAGCAGAGGGCATGGGCCCTGCCAAAGTCGGGATGACTGTGGGCGAACTCAAAAAACAGTTGGGAGCGAATGCTGAGTTTAAGGTAATGTCGCCTTATATTGTAGATTTTGATGCGATCGCAGTCAGTCAAAACGGAAAAGTACAATATTATATCCTCTACCCAGCGGCAAAACCCCTAACTGACTCCGATAAAATCGAATATTTGCTAACAGAAAATCCCGCTTATCGAACTGAAAAAGGAGTAGGTTCCGGCACACCACTCAAACAAGCCGAAGCCGCTTACGGAGATGCCACGTTGTCTTACAACACCGCAATAGAAGGTAGAGAATACGTCAGCTTTGCTAATGAACCTGCGAAGAATATTGCCTTCCGCCTTGGTTCCTTTGGAGATAACAGCTTGGTAGGAGTTTATCCTTCAGCATCCGGTGAGTTTAACCAAACCAAGCAATATAAAGACGACGGCATAATTCGCGCCGTTAGAGTTGATTGTCAGGGTCAAAGCTGCGGTAATTAATACCAAGTAAAAACGCCTGAAGACTAAAGTCAAGGGCAAACAAACAACACCTTTGTGTTGGCAGACATTGTTTGTATAGCCACACCCTTTAGAGTGTAGGCTGCTCTCATTGGATGCACCCTTGACTAATAACTAAGAACTAATGACTAAACACCTCATCAGAAAACATATCTGTCATCGTGCGTAGATAAGGTAACAAAGTTGCCATATCCTCAGGATTTAGGAGATTGTGCATTTGCCAACCCATAGTTTGTAGCATTTGTTGCACCAGCCTCCAGCTCACATTCAAGCGAGGGTATAACATCACGCACAAAGGAAAGAGTTCTTGCTGCACCGCCTGCATATTGTCTTGCAAAATGCACAGACATAGATAAACCTGAAACATCTCAGCATCCCGGATACTGGCGGTTTTGACAATATCTTCACTCAAGTTACCGCTGTAGGTGCGATAGTTGGGGTGTTGACGGCAAACTTGGTTACAAACTGCGTGGGCAATCTTGGTGCTGACAGGTAGAAGATTCTGAACTGCTTTGAGTGCTGGAGAATCCATGTTATGGTTAGCCGCAGCTTCGTAGGCAGCTCGTAGCGGCATATACATATGGTCATCCATCATTTTTAAGTACGGCATCCACAGCGCCTGCTCTGGCGGTGCAAGCCACTCAAGTAACATTTGACCCGTGTAATGAAACTGCATACTCACGAAGCCAATGGCGCGAGGATCAACCTTAGTATATTTCTGTCGCACCCGGCCAAAGTCTGACCCCGCAGACACTGACACACGATGCGCCGTTACTCTCTCAGCATAGCCATCCAGCACTTTTTGAAATAACTCGCGAGTATCTGCGGCAATTTCCAACGGATTGATTAAGTCTGGGTTAATACCGTGGCGGCGAATCTCTTGTGATAAGAGCGTTTCCGTCTTAGACCAAGCTCTTGCACTGGCTAAACTCAAGTTATCTAGGAGCTTTTTAGCCGTTTCAGCTCGACCTTCAGCAGATGTAATTTCTTTTAAACTTTGGTTTTTTCTTAGCTCCTGAGCATCATAGTCCGCAGTAACAGCAACATAATACTTTCGCGCCCACAGGGCTGCTAGAGAATGCACGTTTGATTTTGTTGATTTGCGGGTAGAGGCGGGTGCAAAACTTTCAACAAGTTGAGGCTTGGAAGTAGAAACAGGAAGAGACTGAACTTTAGCCGATGCAGATAAGGGGGTCATAAAACATCCAAAATTATCAAAAGGTATTCAAATCTACCAATCCCAGCTTTTATGTCTGGGATTCCCCTCGCTATTGGCTTATGGACTTCGCCCATAGCCTTTAGTTATAAAAATCAAGCCGAGATATAACAGGGAAGACGGTTGCCGTTACACGGAACAAAAAATATGTAATTTGCTACAGACTTTACAAATTCTTTGCAGAATTTCTACAAACTCTTCACAAAATTAATTTATCAGTATTTTCCCTGGTTTTTGCAAAAAATAAATCATTATGTATATAAATGTTGACTTAATGTAATGTTTCTCATAAATAAGTTTATACACTTTGTACCTTGACAAAAATTTGTAATTACCCATTATGGGTCAAGAATGCGATCGCGTCATGCTTTTATCCTCCTTAGGAGGCTGAGCCGGGGAACCAAAAAAATCATACCTTCACCTTAGATTAGAGCCAAGCGATCGCTTCTTCTACCTCTGCTTAGTCATCCCTCGTGCGTAATATCCCGTAGCTGAAATACAACGGTAATTGAAACTTAGGCAAAATTAAGGATTTCCCCTCTGAGTTGGTTCAGTACAATTGCTGGAGTCAGACAACTAAGAGAGCAGCCAAAATAATGACCAGACTCTTGATCAAACTGATTGGCTTCATCGTGCTTCTTATCGGCGTATACTTTTTAGGTAAAAATATTATCTTTGCAACTCATATCTACCCTTACTATTGGCGCAACTTATCTGCTATGGGTTCCGTTCTAGCCATCATGAGCGGTGCAATTTGTTTGATATTTTTTAGAAGAGAAACTGGAAACTTTGGAGCGATTTTGTTGGGAATAGGTATAGTGCTAGTTTTCTTGAGCGGTGGCGTTATCTTAAGACCAACTAGCCTCTGGAATTTCTTCATAGGTTTTGTGGCTTTAGCTGGTGGCTACAAATTGTTAAACGAGGGCAGAGTTAGGTTTTAATTCAATCCTAAACGAGGTGTGAATTTCTTCGTTTGTAGACAGGCTCTCCTGCCTGTAATACAAAATTAGAATTACTATATTTTGTAGAGCGGGCATTGTCTATCCTGCATAGATACATTAACGCGCCCATTGCTGCAAAATATAATCGTAAAATCGCTGCTTATCCACCTTCTCCATAACGCGAATTTTTCTGCCTCCAGTTTCCACCTTTGTTCGTCCTTGACTCTTGCCACTTGTGACAATAATTGTCTCCTCTTCCCCTACTTCATAAAACTCCGGATGCGCGAGATATGCTGTAGCCAAAACATCCCAAAAATAATAATCTTGGGGGATAACCAGTGCATAACATTGTCCCGCCAAATCAGAAACAGGATATTGACGCTGACGACCCATTTGGCGCACCACTTCTGATGTCACTGGCACATTATTAGTTAGGTCTAAAGGACACAAGATAATCGGGATTGAAGTCTGCCAAACTCGATTCACACCAATAGGGTCCCAATAAGCATTCCACTCAGCCGAACCATCCTGTCCCGCCTCAATATCTTTGCTAACGTTACCAGGAACATTCAGCGCACCCCCCATCCAGACAATCTCTTTAATTTTCCCTTCAATTTCCCTATCTAAATCTAGTGCAGCTGCTACTGTCGTCAATGGCCCTGTTACCATTAACGTCACTGGTTCTGATGCTTCTTTTAACATCCGTACCATAAATTCCTGACCAGATTCTTTCACCAAAGATGTCTCAATTGTTTCTCGTTCATTGAGAATTGGGAAATGATCCACAACCAAAGAATCGCGGCGAAAAAGTCGCGGAAACGGATTAATTCCTCGCACCGTACTTTCTGCCACTGGTACATCAGAACATTTCATTAAATCTAGAATTTTGCGTGTTGCACTCACAGCAGGTTCAACATAGCAATCAGCTGGCGTAACGATAATACCGAGTGGTTGCACATTCTCCATCGTCATCAGCAGCATCGTGGCGAGATAATCATCAACGCCGCCATCATGATCCATTAATACGAGTTGTTTTAACATAGACATTTGCTTGAATTAAGCCGAGAATCATCTATCTTGGTGAAGCGTTTCCCGAAAATATTCACCTTCCACTCTATATGGGTAAAGTAGCCCCGGATACCTATCAGAGAAGTTTAAGTCTTCCCTTCGTGAAAGAGGAAGCGCATTGGGGTAAAATTTTTGATAGATTGGCAATCTGTCGTTTAGAGGCTGCAATGGGAACTTCTCTCCAGTTGCAGCCTCGTCTACACTATTAGCCACTCCTCCAGATGTTTAAAACTGGAGGAGGGAGATATCAAAAACTTGAGCGATCGCGTTCCCAAGCAGTATCCTTAAAAAAACCTAAGTGTGAGAAGTGAAGCCTTATGGATGAGTTTATGACAGATGCGATCGCACAAGCAAAACAAGGACTCGGTGAGGGAGGAATTCCCATCGGTTCAGTTCTGGTAAAAGACGGGAAAATTGTCGGTAGAGGACACAACAAGCGCGTCCAAGATAGCGACCCCGTTACCCACGCCGAAATTGATTGCTTACGCAACGCTGGCAGAATCGGCAATTACAAGGATACAACACTTTATTCTACGTTAATGCCTTGTTATCTCTGTGCTGGTGCCGTCGTCCAATTTGGGATTAAAAAAGTTATTGTTGGTGAGTCTGCAACCTTCTCCGGTGCCAAAGAATTTATGGAATCTCATGGCGTTGAGGTGATAGATTTAAACTTGGATGAATGTAAGCAGTTAATGAGCGATTTTATCCAGAAAAATCCGCAGTTGTGGAATGAGGATATTGGAAAGTAATCGTTAGGTTGCTCTTAATCAAAAGAAAAATTTTTTATTCTCAACCGCTTGAAGCCGTTGACTTTTTATGATATTATAATTTTGATAAGGAAGAACTATCTCTAAGTATTTATTTAATCCAGATTTTATACTACCAGAAAAAAGCAATGTTTATTAATAAAATCTCCCTCCAACTCTCCAATTAAACAAGAGAAATTCCTCTGTTTCTTTGCCTACCTTGGCGTTTGAAAAATACCTCTCTCGCCCAGAAACCTATTAAACATCTCCCGATCAGGCAGAGAAGGCTGTGCGCCAGCAGTAGTTGCAGAAATAGCACCAGCAGCCGCACCCCACACCACTGCCTCCCGTAGAGAACGCCCCTCAGCCAAAGCCGTAGCCAAAGCACCATTAAAGGCATCTCCGGCAGCAGTTGTGTCAACCGCTTGGACTCTAAAAGCTGGAACGAAGAACTTCTCTTGAGAGGTTGCACAAAAGACACCGCGATCGCCCAACTTTACAATTGCGTTTCCCACACCCCAACCAAGTAAAATTGTGGCAGCTTTATCAGCAGATTCTTGCCCATCTACGGGAAAACCCACCAACTGCCCCGCTTCCACTTCGTTAGGGGTGATGATGTCAACCAACGGATAAAGCTGCTGTGGGATATCCAATGATGCTGGTGCGGGGTCGAGAATCACTCGGACACCAGCCTGTCGCCCTGCCTCGGCTGCTGCTAAAACAGCACTCATCGGTATCTCTAACTGTAAGAGTAAGGCGGCGGCTTCAGGTAACCAATTTTTCAGGCGTTCAACATCGTTCTCGTTCACGCGCCCATTAGCCCCAGCAACGATGATAATGTTATTTTCTCCAGCGTCATCCACAGTAATAATAGCGACACCAGAAGCAGCTGCCTCATCCACCAACACCGCCCCGGTATCAACGCTAGAAGCTTGAAGACCTGCCAGGAGTTCGCGCCCAAAACTGTCGCCGCCCAAACGCCCCACCATCTGGGTTGGAACCCCCAGTCGGGCTGCTGCTACCGCTTGATTCGCCCCTTTGCCACCAGCGGCGGTAAAAAAGTCATGTCCCCGCAGCGTTTCCCCGGCGACTGGCAACCGATGCGATCGCGCTACCAAATCCATATTAATGCTGCCGAAGACAATTACTTTGCTCATGATGGAAGTATTGCTAATTGCTAATAGTTGCTTCTGACAATTAGCCATTAGCTATTAACCATTAGCAACTTTGTTTATTGCACCGTCACTGCTGCTTCCAAACCCAAAGTCCCCATAAGGCGGTCAATGTCGAAGTGTTCCGCCATCATCTGGCGGATACACTCTATTTTGATCGGTTCGTGTAGCCGTACCTGACCAAAGGCACGATCGATAATTCCTACAGTTGTTAGCGTATCCAGGTCAACCGAGAGAATCGGGATCTCTAAATCTTCAGCGCGGCTGAGGATAAAGTGTTGCGGCGGCAGTTGACCAGTCAAAATCAGACACTGGGTAGAAGTTTCCAGGGCGGCTAGTTGGATGTCTGTGCGATCGCCTCCAGTTACCACCGCCATATTCATTCCCTTCCGGAAATACTTCAGCGCTGAATTAACATTCATTGCGCCAATTGTCAAGCTTTGCACCATCAAATCTAACCGATCCGGACGGCAAAGCACTTCTGCCTTCAGCTGGTGTACCAGTTCCCGAACGCTGACACTCCGCAGTAATTCACTGCGTGGCAACATTGCCAGCACCGGAATTCCCTGCCGTTCCAGAAAAGGACGCACAAACTTCTGGGCATCTTCCAGATTCTTAGAGGGAATATCGTTAATCAAAACACCCAGCAAGCGATCGCCCAGTCTCTCTTTAGCTGATAACAAAGCATCCACCAACAACACCGAGTGAAAACGCGCCACCAGTAAAACCGCCGCGTCAACAGCAGCAGCGACCTGTCCCAAAGACAAGTCGAACAAGCTCCCCTCCTCCAAATTACCAGGCCCTTCCAACAACACCAACTTTGCCCCAGGCACCATGCGATACTGCTCAAGAGACTCGCGATAATCCCTCTGGTCAACTCCCGATAAGCGTCTTTGAATTGTCTCCTCATCTAGAGACAGCAGAGTTGGGCAAACCCGGTTATCTGGTAATTTCAACACAGTTGCCAGTAACCGGACATCCTCCTCCATCGCATCCGTTTGCGACTCGCTTAAACAAGTACCTAGTGGTTTACCGTAGGCGATATCCAGTCCTCTTTCTTTGAGCTGGTGGGCAATCCCTAAGATTGCCGCTGACTTGCCACTGTAAGCTTCTGTTGACCCAATTAGCAAATATTTAGCTGATTTTGGCACACCCTCACTCCTAATTTTTACGGTGTTCAACTGTCTGCACGTAGCAGCTTGCGATAGAACGCCTGAGAAAAGTCGATTGAGCGAGTGCGCTTGTAATTCATAATTACGTCGATTAAAAAATCGACCAACTCCGAATTTGCCATCATCACTTCGTAACTCAGCTCCGCATTCCCATCAAACTGCAATCTGCAACGGGTAAGCTCTATGGGCATTTTAGAGACATACCAGGTGGCAACAAAAGGAATGCTTTCGCCGCCTTCTATTTTGCGATTACCTTCTAAAGATCCTTTTTGATACAAGCTAATTGCCAAGGGTAACATATTACGCTTGGTACCCTGGTAGTAGGGCATATAAACACTGACATCCCCTTGGGGTGCAGGCTGAAGTTGGTCGATTGACATACTGAAACTTTCCTCAATTTCCGTCTATTTGGCAGTCGGGTCTTCCTTAATTGTCTGCCAAGCCAGCATCCGATTGAGAACAGATTAGCTTAGAGTTTTTGCGTTGGAAAGTGGGGTTAAGGGAGATTTTACCTTAATATACCGCTCCGGCCTTCTGTCCACAGATAAATTCGCGAAAAAAGAAAACACAAGCAATTCCTCAATTTCCCATTCTCAATTCCTAATTCTCCAGTCCCCTAAATAAAACTTCCCATCTGCTGCCGATTGGTTTACTCTGGCTGAAGAATGCTATGGAATACCTCATGGGCGAAATCTATGACTCCTCTGGTTGCTAATTACTACTTGACCTATCGCTGCAACGCTCGCTGCCATTTTTGTAACATCTGGGCGTTAGAACCACCCCTAGAAGCTGACTTCAACACGATTCAACACAATTTACAGGACTTGCGGCGCTTGGGTGTCAAGTATGTAGATTTTACTGGTGGAGAACCGCTGCTGCGTGCCGATGTAGGACAGATTTATTCTGAGGCTAAGCGGCAGGGATTCTGGACCAGCATGACGACAAACACAATTCTTTACCCCAAAAAAGCTCATGAAATTAAGGGGTTAGTTGACTTTTTGAATTTCTCCCTGGATGGTGCCGATGCCGAAACTCATGACTCCTCGCGGGGGGTGAAGATTTTTGACACTTTGGTGGAGTCGGTGGAAATCGCCCATGCCTTGGGCGAACAACCCGTTCTAAATCACACCGTAACTGCCCAGAACTACCCCCACATCGATCAAGTAGGAGAACTGGGTCAACGTCTGGGTGCCAGGGTATGGCTCAATCCAGCCTTCACCGCTCACGACAACTACAATTCCAAAAAGAATCCCACCCCTGAGATAGTAGCCGCAATTCAAGCAAGTGCTAAGAAATACAAGAATGTTGGGTACAATAAGGCAGCACTGGCTTTTATTGAAGCTGGGGGGAATGATACCAAAAATCCCCGTTGTAAAGCGGTGGATGCTGTAATTGCTATTTCTCCTGACGACAAGCTACTCCTGCCTTGCTATCACTTTGCCCAAACAGGCGTTCCTATTGACGGTAAACTTTACGACCTCTATCGCCAGTCGGAGGAAGTGGAACAATACCGCAAATCTCAGGGCAAGCTGTCGGTGTGTGAAGGCTGCACTGTCTGGTGTTACCTAATACCCAGCTTCTTTATGGGTGTAGACAAGTATTGGTGGTTAAATCAAGTAACATATGCCGGAGAATTCCTGGCCCGAAAACGATTCTTACAACGAGCTTGAACCGCTCGATTCTCTCTTGTCTGAATGTAGAGACGCAATTCAGGGCGTCTCTACAGAAGAATTTGAGAGCGAGTTTTTTCAGGGACTAGCAGGACGCCGCCGCAAAGCGGCGTTTGCCTTAACGGTAATTTGGGGCAGTACTGTTGCTCTACATTTTATTGTTTGGGGTTCATGGTTAGTTGTGGGACTGACAGCGTTGCTGTTTATTCAGGCGTTGCGCGTCGTGTTTGCTCGCCCCTTAAAGCTCCCGGAGCCTTTATCTGAAGAAACAAAAGACCAATGGCCTTATGTATCCTTGTTAGTGGCGGCCAAAAATGAAGAAGCCGTTATTGGCAGATTGGTGAGGACACTGTGTAATCAAGATTACCCCGTAGATAGGTATGAAGTGTGGGTGATTGACGATCACAGCACTGACCGAACGCCGCTATTGTTAGAGCAACTGGCTAAAGAATATCGTCAGATGAAAGTGCTGCAGCGACCTGCTAATGCGAGTGGCGGCAAGTCAGGGGCGCTTAATCAGGTGTTACCTTTGACGCGGGGACAAATTGTCGGGGTGTTTGATGCTGATGCTCAAGTGCCAACCGATATGCTGCGGCGAGTGTGTCCCAGTTTCCAGCGGGAAGCTGTGGGAGCAGTGCAGATGCGAAAAGCGATCGCAAACGCCTCTCTCAATTTCTGGACGAGGGGCCAGAAGGCAGAAATGGCATTCGACACCTATCTCCAGCAGCAGCGAATCGCCATTGGTGGTATTGGAGAATTGCGCGGTAACGGTCAGTTTGTCCGCAGAACTGCCCTGGAAAGCTGCGGCGGGTGGAATGAGGAAACTATCACCGACGACTTGGATTTAACCTTCCGCTTACACCTTGACCAGTGGGATATTGATTTTGTCATCTTTCCAGCGGTACAGGAGGAAGGGGTTACAAATGCGATCGCTCTTTGGCATCAGCGCAACCGTTGGGCAGAAGGCGGATACCAACGCTATCTAGACTATTGGCGGCTTTTGGTATCAAACCGTATGGGAACTCTAAAAACCCTGGATTTATTCTCATTTACAATCATTCAGTACATCCTCCCCGCCGCAGCCGTCCCAGACTGCTTAATGGCTCTTGTCCGGAATCGTCCCCCCGTCCTCGCTCCCATCAGCAGTTTCGCCGTCACTCTTCCCCTACTAGGGATTTTTATCGGACTGCGCCGGATTAGTAAACAGGAGAAATTCAGGGCATCCAACTTTTTCGATACCCTAGTTGCTACCCTGCGCGGCGTTTTTTATCTGTTCCACTGGATACTGATAATGGCTAGTACCACCGCCCGGATGTCCGTGCGACCAAAGCGCTTGAAATGGGTCAAAACTGTGCATCATGGCACTGGTGACGAAAGTTTGGAGTTTTAATCTCTTTACCTAGTGTCTAATGGCAAAAATTAGCTATAGCAATCCTATTTGAGTTGTGAGGCACCCCTTCAGATACCCGACTTCTTAGAGAAGCCGGGTATCTCGCCTTAACGAATCATTTAGGGCTGCTATAGATGACTTGCTCTCGTTAAAAATCTACATAGTCATCATCTTCCCACTCTTGCTCAGGCTCAGGGGCAGGAGAAATAATATCTTGGGCTGGCGGCTGCGGAATTTCAGGTTCGATTAACTCTAAATCGCCATTTTCATTAACAATATCACCATGAAAATAGTCGGCAAGCCGTTTGGCAGCGATCGCTACAGCTTGAGTGTCAGAACGCACCGCCAGTTCATCCTCCTGCCAGCTAGAAGGTGCCTGCACTGAGGGTGGAGTACGTTCAGCTGTTGAATCTTTTTTGTTAGCCTCTATCCTCTCCTGGGGTGGAACCTGTGAGGGCATCTGGTTTTGTGAAGGCTTTGCTTGATAGTTAGCAGCACTATCCTCCTTCACCTCCAAAGAAGGCGGTGTTGTCCCCTGACTGGAAGTTTGGGACTGGGCGGTTGATTGCGAATCAGTCGCAGTCCCAACTTGAAAGTTAACCTTTACCTTATGCTGAAGAACCTCTTGAAAAGCAGCTTCGAGACTAGCTAATTTTGGTTTGGCATAGTTGTTGAGCAATTGCGGCGAACTGATACCGACACAGGCTATTTGACCTTTGATATCTAATAAATATCCGTGTTGGCTGAAAAGCGCTTTACCTGGGAGTGGGAGACGATCCAGCACCTGTTGCCAAACTTGCTCAAGTTCAGATTGTTGACCAACAACCGTACTTTGCGTCGTTGGTGTAACACTTTCGGCTTGTGCGCTAACAGCAGGCGCAGAAACAGGGGAAGCGGGTTGTGGATTTTCACGCGGTGAGGGCGGTGTCTGCTCTTTCTGGGATAAATTGGCAGACGGGCTGGGTTGGGGTGGTGTCGCTAACCCAGTCGATTTCGGGCTTTCCGGTTTCGCCGGCTGATTGTTGACTCTAAACTCCGGAATTTGGGCGACTGATTTTTGACTTTGAAGAGAATCTGGCAATAATCCCAACAGCGTCACTTCTAGCCACAGACGCGGCTGAGTAGTATTTTTAATCTGGACTTCGCTATCTTTAAGGTGCTTTTGCCCCAGCAAAATTGTCGAAATATCTAAACCTTCAAACTCACACAACGCTTTCCAAGTTGGGGCAGTCAAAGCAACTAAGTCAGGGCGGTTGGGAGCTTTTTTAGCTATTAACAAATCGCGGTAGAAACCAGCAAAATTCTGAAGGACAATCAAAGGCTCTCTGCCCCTGTCCATGAGTTTGCGTGTCTTGTCAAGAACAGCTTCTGGATTGTTAGATGTGATCGCCTGCAACAAATCCATTAAATCTCTTTCTGGCACCGCCCCTACTAAGTCCCAAACGGCTTCTACCGTCACCTGACCGGATAATAAACTTAGTTGGTCGAGGAGACTTTCCGCATCTCTCAAGCCTCCCTGCGCTACTTGCGCCACCAGAGTCATCGCCTCCACGGTGATATTAATATTTTCCAGCTGGGCAATCTTTAAGAGATGACCGACCATCGCCTCTAGGGGAATGCGACGAAAATCAAACCGCTGACACCGAGAGATAATCGTCGGTAACACCCGCTGGGGGTCTGTTGTCGCCAGGACAAAGACTACGTGCTTAGGTGGCTCCTCCAGCGTCTTCAGCAAGGCATTGAACGCCGCCGTGCTGAGGCTATGAACCTCATCGATTACATAAACCTTGTAGCGACACTGGACTGGGGAATATTGGGCGCGTTCGATGATTTCCCGAATGTTGTCTACGCCTGTGTTGCTGGCGGCGTCGATTTCAATCACGTCCAGCGCGGAACCTTTAGTAATTCCAAAGCAAACATCGCAAACTCCACAAGGCTGATCCGTAGGAATATTGCTAGAAAGACAGTTGAGCGACTTTGCCAGAATTCGGGCGCTGGAAGTTTTGCCCGTCCCTCTGGAACCAGTGAATAAATAGGCAGGGGCAATGCGTTCGCTGCGGATGGCGTTGGTGAGGGTCTGGGCGATCGCTTCTTGTCCCACCAAATCCGCGAACGTCTGAGGGCGATACTTATGATGCAGGGGTTCGTAGGTCACGGCATGCAGAAAGACAAGGACTAGAGCAACAGTTGCCCATAAAAGTCTAGCGTGTTGGTCTGGTCAAACCCTGCTGTGTTAATCTACTGTTGCTTTATTTTATTTGGTTCGGTTTTCTTAAAACTTTTATTCGAGTTAACTGGACAAAAGGTATGATGGGCAAGTATATGCGGCACTATCATCAGTTCAAGCCAGTTGGGTAGAATCTGAGGAAGTGTGACGGGAATGGGGCAAATGTTAAAGCAAATATGGCGATCGCTTGTAAGGTGGTTTCAGCGTTTATTTGGTTCCGACAACAGGCGGAAGCCTACACCGTCTTCGTTTCAACCGGAAACCCCTAAACCCCTGTCCGATACAGATTATGAATTTTTGTATACCCAACTACTCGAAGGTGTGACGCATGGTTGGCAGCAGCCACGAGTTTTGCGTTTTTTTGAAAGTTTGGGCGATCGCGGCAGCCAAGCCCAATGGGTAGGATGGTTGCGCCGCTTTGGCGATAGATTATTGGCTTCACCTGTACCAAATAATGAGTTAGCAGCGCGGATGGTGCAGTTGGGTCAGATGGGGTGCGGTGAAATTAGCGATGTTTCCTATGAGATTGGGATGCAGCTATTGACACGTTCTCCGACACGAACGGGTCAAAGAGAGCCGGTCTCTGAGCCGGTCTCTGAGATATTCGAGTACGAGGAGTACGAGCGCACTGAAGAAGCTCCGCCAGAAAATAACCAGCAAGAGGAAAACCCAGAACTCAAGACAGTCACGTTGGATGAGTTGTTTGTAATGTTAGAGCAGGATGCGGGGTTACGCCAGCAAGTCGCCGAGCAACTGCAAATTGACACAACCGATCCACAAGTGATTATTCAAGCATTGGTTAATCAATTCAATGCTGCCGATCAAGAGAATGCAGACCAACCAGCAGAGGAAGTATCCCAGCAAGCATCAGACGAAGCAGAAGCTTGGTTAAACCAAGGTGTTCAGCAAGTTCTGGCAGAAAATTTTCCAGAAGCGATCGCCAGTTTTGAGAGAGCCACCCAACTTAAACCCGACAACGAGGAAGCCTGGTACAGCAAGGGTATAGCGCTATCGCACTTAGGACAGTTTGAAGAAGCGATCGCTTCTTTAGACAAAGCTCTGCAACTCAAACACAACTATCCCGAAGCCTGGAACCTGCGGGGATTTGCCCTACAAAACTTAAACCGATATGAAGAAGCCATCGCTTCTTTAGACCAAGCGCTGCAATTCAAGCTTGACGACTGGCAATCTTGGATAGGTCGCGGCAATTGTGCCGCCAATTCAGTTAGTTATGACCCTCTGTTGGCTTCCTTAAGTCAATTAGCTCAAAACAATCCAAATTTGAACCAGCGCGGCTTTGAAGGGCAAATAGCTTGCTATCAGGAAGGGTTAAAATATGTCACCCAAGACAGCGAGCCGGTCGGCTGGGGCATATTACATCAAGCTATCGGCAATGCTCACCATCAGAAAGGGCAGCGAGATTTTATGATCGATCCCTATTTTCACCAAGCCTTAGCCGAATACCAAGAGGCGCTAAAAACCCTTACAGAAGAAAATTTTCCAGATGCGTACCAGGCGATTTTGCAAGACATCCAGCAAGTTCAGCTGGCTTTAGGGGAAACAAATGACGATATTTCCTCACCCGGTTAAATTGAAATGCGACTGCGATCGCCCATAGTTCAATTTTTTTAATAGAATTGGCTGACGTCAGTAAAATAGAGCCAACCCAAAAGTCCAACACTCACTCCAAGGACTGGGCAGATTTTCCCATCATTGGCAGCATCTAACTTTTTGTTAACAATCAACAACTAACAACTACCTTGATGCCCTTCTCACGTAAAATCAAAACTCTTTACACCGATGGAGCTTGCCGTGGCAACCCTGGCCCTGGCGGCTGGGGCGTTGTGGTTTATTTTAATGATGGATCGGTCTATGAAATGGGCGACGCAGATCCTGCAACCACAAATAACCGTATGGAAATGCAAGCAGCGATTGGTGCCTTAAAACTTGTTACTGCCACCGGACAACAAGAACCAGTCACACTCTACACTGATAGCGAATACCTGAGAAATGGTATTACCAAATGGGTTAAAGGCTGGAAAAAGAAGGGTTGGAAAACCTCGGAAGGTAAACCCGTTCTCAACAAGGACCTCTGGGAAATTCTCGATGAACTCAATTCCCAGCATATCGAGTGGCGGTATGTGCGGGGTCACGCAGGAAATGAAGGAAATGAGCGCTGCGATGAGATCGCCCGCGCTTTTGCCCTTGGTCGCCCCCCCGACCTGCAACAAACACAACCAGATGCCTTAATTGGTTCACAGGCTACCGATTCCATCGATCGAGAAACGATACAATCGAGTGACGTATCTTCTGACCCTCCTAACCTCGGCCTTGTCATGGTAGACTCTACTACTCCTCCGTCTCTTGATTCTCTGGACAATCTGCCCCGTGAAGTGAGAGTCGCCCAACTTCGCAACTTGATAGAAACTCTCCATGTAGCTGACGAAATAGCTGCTAAAGGCTATCTGATTACTAGCTCTGAATTAGCCGATCTAATGGATGTCAATGCCAGTGCTGTCACCAGTCGCGGCGACAACTGGGGTTGGCGCAATTGGGTGGTATCACGGGTGCGCCGCGAGGGAAATCAAATTCTCTGGCAGCTGGAACGAGTGGATGAGGTAAACAGTAATTTTGAAGCAAGTGCTAATAGCTAATGGCTAATTGTCAACAGCCATTAGCTATTAGTTTATCCATAATTCCGCCCCCGCCACTGCTTTGGAGTGCGGAAGGCAGACAAGAAAATTCGCAATACTGCCAAGGGATCTGCCAGAGGAGAAAGATAAAAGTAAACAGGTAAATGCAGAAACGGAAAATTTCGCGTCTCTACACGATCGTTTAAAGGGGCGACATGGGGCGATCGCATGAAGCTTTCATATGAGGGCGCGATCGCTAACAGCAAGGCAAACCTAATCAAAAGCAGAAATAAGTTCAGCCCGGCTGCCGCTAGGACAGGTATTGAAGAATTCCCCATTACCAGCCAACTTAGTAGAATAAAGGATGCTAATAGGGGTAGACCTTGAGTGCAAGTAAGCAACCACAAATCGCCCCATATCTGACCACTTGATGACGCATCTTTGAGATCAAGCGATCGCCCCCACTCATTCCAGGTTTCAGCTGCTCCCTCATACATCCGCACCTTCAAGACCTTAGCCCCATCGAGAAAGCCCACCTTAAAGCCACCGGAAGCGATGTTACGAGCAAGAGTCACATCGTCACAAAAAGAACTTCTAGCACTGGTATACCCCCCCACAGCCTCTAAAACCGAGCGACGACACAGGAAACACTGACCATTCGCCATCACTCGCGACGGATCTTGAGTATTTGTCCCCGCCGGATCGAACCGGTAGAGTAGAGTCATTAACAGCGCTGGTTGCAGCCACCACTCCCCAGGATATTTGAGGATAAACTGCGGCGACAGAGAAACCAAATCGTAACCTTCCGCCTCTGCTGCCTTTACCAAACCAGCAACTAAGCCCGGACTAGGTTGAGTATCGGCATCAATACCCAAAAACCATTCTGGGAATTGGGAATTGGGAATTGGGAATTGGGGATTGGGGATTGGGGATTGGGAATTGTCCCTTGTCCCCAGTCCCTTGTCCCCAGCCCCCAACCCTGCCATATGCAAAAAGCCATTATGCAAAGCCCAAGGACGACCCACCCAGCCAGAAGGGAGAGGGTCATCATTAATTAGTCGAAATCGGGGGTCTTTCTGCTGTGCTGCTTTTACTAAATCTGGCGTTCCATCTTGGGAACGACTATCAACGACGATAATCTCTCGAACTTCGTAGCTTTGGCGCGTTAACCCTGCTAAACAAGGGCTAATTCGCTCTGCCTCGTTTAAAGTAGGAACCACCACACTGACTGCACCGAAAAGTTCCGGCGTGGCAGTGTGGGGTTCAACAGGCGATCGCCTAGAAGGCCCTTTCAACAGCCGCGAAAGCAGAATAAATGCTGCTGGTGCTTGAATCAACAGCAGCAAGAGCGATATTGCGCTCTGTAGTATTAACCAATCGACGCTCACTTCACCGCCACTTTGACTTGAGTAACTGGAATTTCTGGCTTCATACTGGCAGGAGTTTCAGTTGTGGATTCTTTTACATCTGCTGGTTTTGCCATCTGCCATAGTGTCAAAGCCGGAATGACACCGACAATAACGCCCAAGGAGACTGGTATCCAATACCCAGCTGCCAAGCTCAATCCAGCTGCATAACCAAAGTTACTTAGATAAACAGTTAGTGGGAAACCCAGCTGACTGCGCTCCAATAGAATCGGTGTCTTTCTCCACAACAATGCTGCCACACCAATAAACAGCGAGCTAGTGCCAAACCAACCAGCATAATTTCCATAGGGTGTGCCAAAGAAGGCTCCAGGGTGTTCCCAATACCAAAAAGGCACCATTGTCTGGCTCATAGCTGGCTCTAGGGCAAAATCCCAAGAAGTGAACAGCATAGCAGCAAGAGCGATCGCGCCCACATAGCGAACCAAAGTTGGATTTTGCCGAGTTTTTAGACCCGCACAAGCAATTAAATAGGAAACTAATCCCATATAAAACCAGGACAAGGGAATAGTGAAAGGCACCAGTCCACCAATCTTATACCCCAAGCCATTCAGGTAGCTGTAGTCCCCAAAGGGAAAGCCTGTACTTGTTCCCAGCAGTTCGCTCCCCAAAGACAGACACACCGCTGGCAACATGAAAGTAAGCCAGTGCCATAGCCCCAGCTTTCTGTACGCATAAATGGCAACGGCGATGGTTCCCAAGACGATATTAACCACGCCACCACCAGCCATACTCCACTGGAACACAGTCTGCCCCGTTTCCCCTAAATTCATAATTAGTTCAGGATGGGGTACGACCAGCACCAGTCCCGCCAGTCCAAAAACCATCGTTACAATATGACCAATCAGGCAGAAACGCTCGACAGTGACAAGTTGCTTCATTGCAAAATTCTAAGTTGATATTTTCTTAATAGTAGTTTACAAATGTTTGTCAACTAAACCCACCCAAAGCCCCTGCCGCTTTTGCCAATACTCAGGGAACAGTTGGAAAGTTCCAACCTTCCAACCTTTCAACCTCTAGCGACAACCCATAACAGTTGCAATCAGTTCGTCATCTTCGGCGGACAGGAGGGGAAAGCAGTTAAGATATTGGCAGAAACACCCAGTAAGAGCCAGCGGCTTTTTCACAAAAAAAACTGTTGGTCGTCTCTGTTCTAGGCTGGCTCTACCGTGCAGCTTAGCCTACACCATCTGCTTCATGGTTCTTCCAACATGACTTCATTTCTGCCTAAAGAAACCAAAACAGCGATCCGCCCAGTTCAATACCGCGATCTGGATGCCATCGCAAAGCTTGCCGCCGAAGAACTTGAGGGAGGGAACCCAGCCTCCTCAACGGCTCTTGCTACGCAGGTACATCGTGTTAGACCCTGGTTTGGTCCGCTGAAGTTTTTGAGTTGGTTTCCCAACCCTTGTCAGCATACCTTTAATGTTTATGTCGCGGAGCAGGATAACCAGATTCGTGGCACGATTCAGGTGTCACCTTTTAACCGCACAGGCAGCACTTGGCGGGTTGAACGGGTGTTGGTGGAGACAGGAAGCCCGACGGAAATAGGTTCCGGGCTGTTGCGTCATTGCTTTGAGGCGATCGTCGAAGCTCGTACCTGGTTGCTGGAAGTGAATATCCAGAATAAAGCAGGGCTGGCTCTTTACCGACAGAACGGTTTTCAGCCTCTGGCGCAGCTAACTTACTGGGCGATCGCGCCAGAATTACTCTCGTCATTACAAGATCGGGAACCCGATTTACCCAATCTCCTTCCCGTAAGTAACGCTGATGCCCAACTGCTATGCCAGTTGGATACAGTTTCTATGCCGCCTTTGTTGCGTCAGGTGTTTGACCGCAACATCCATGATTTCAAAACCAACGTTGTTAACAGTTTCCTCACTAATCTGAAGCACTGGTTGGGCAAAACACACAGCGTTAGTGGCTATGTGTTTGAACCGCAACGGAAGGCGGCAATTGGCTATTTTCAGATTTTTCTCTCGCGCGATGGCTCTCAACCCCATGTCGCCGAGTTGACCGTACATCCAGCCTACACCTGGCTGTACCCAGAATTGCTCTCACAAATGGCTCAAATTGTTAAGGATTACCCCGCACAATCCCTGCAACTGGCTTCTGCTGACTATCAGCCAGAACGCGAAGAATATTTGGAACAGTTGGGAGCTGAGCGGATTTCCCATTCCCTACTGATGTCTCGTTCCGTCTGGCACAAGCTGCGTGAGGCAAAACCGCTCTCTTTAGAAGGGCTACAATTAGCTGAAATGCTCCAAGGTCTTCAGCCGGCACATAAACCAATACCGGGGCGGATGTCTTGGCTCAAGTCCAAGCAGAAGAAGCAGATACCAGCGGAGGCTCCGAAGGATTCACCATTGCAGTTAAACGCTTCAACAGTGCTAAACTCACAGAATCTGGAGGCAACAAAAACCAACCCGAATGACCGGGGAAAAGATAATGGAGAGAATCTCGGCCCTGGGGTTGGATGTCGGTAAAAAGCGCGTTGGGGTGGCAGGTTGTGATGGGACTGGTTTGATTGCCACTGGGATTGCCACAATTGAGCGCATTTCATTTGAGCGAGATGTAGAGCAACTGCAACAGCTGGTTGAGGAGCGACAAGCGCAAGTTCTTGTTGTGGGCTTACCTTATTCGATGGATGGGACGCTGGGTTTCCAAGCGAAGCAGGTGCAGAAATTTGCTGAACGCATGGCTGAAGCTCTCCAGTTACCTCTAGAGTATGTGGATGAGCGGCTGACATCCTATGAGGCAGAGGAACTGATCAGAGAAGAGAAGCGATCGCCTGCTCACAACAAAGCTCTGATTGACCGTAAGGCAGCAGCTTTGATCTTGCAACGGTGGTTAGATGAGCGTCGCACAAAACTTAGGAAGTTATCCTTATCGCCTAGCCAATCACTAATGACTGATGACTAAGCAAATTAAGTGGTAATATGAGAGATTGCTGCATTCTATTAAATTACTTTCCCCATGACTCTGCCGCAACAGCGTAAACACGAAATTATGACCGAGTACCAGGTTCACGAAACTGATACCGGATCGACCGATCTCCAGATTGCCATGCTGACGGAACGCATCAATCGTCTTAGCACTCACCTGAGAGCCAACAAGAAAGATCATGCTTCAAGGCGAGGTCTGTTAAAGATGATTGGTACCAGAAAGCGTCTCTTGTCCTATCTGCAAAAGGAAGACAGACCACGCTATCAAGCCTTAATTGGCCGTCTCGGTATTCGCGGTTAAAGAACTTTTTACCTATGTCTGAAGAATCCCAACGCGATCGCTTACCTTTTGAACCCAAGAAGAATCGCAAAAAGGCGGCGAAAACCCCAGCGAACCCCTCTAGCACGGCTAAAGAGAATCCTCAGCAGCCGAACCAAAAGCCTGAGTCAACGGCAGTGCCAGAAGTGGTGAGCAAGCGCATGGTGAGCCGGATAGCTCTTTTTTGCGGGATTCCTACTGCCTTAGGCATCTTGACTTTTATCGTTAGCTATGTAGTAGTTAGCCAACAATGGTTAAAGTTGCCTAACGTTGCAGTTGTACTTGTGAGTATGGGCTTTTTTGGTCTGGGTGTCCTGGGATTAAGTTACGGGGTGATTTCCGCCTCTTGGGATGAAGAGATACCTGGGAGTAAACTAGGCTGGAAAGAGTTCACCACGAACTGGGGGCGACTGACATCGGCATGGCGGTCGGCTGGGCAAAAAGATTAATTACATCCAGCTGCAACGCTAACAGTTTGAAGGTGAGTTTTAGTTTAAGTTGTTAGAAAACACTAACATCGGTTTCACTCTTCCCCTGGGGTTAAAATCCCAGGCTATTTTTGTTTGTTACAGGCGATCGCTTAAATGGCAATCTATGTAGGTAAGGCTGCTATTGCGATCGCTGGTAAATTTTGAGGAGCGAGATCAGCACACAAGTAACCGAATCATGGAGTTGAAAAAATGATTGTAGTCATGAAAGTTGGTACTCCAGAGGTCGAGATTGAGCGCGTTAGCTCTGAACTCGGCACTTGGGGACTGACACCAGAAAAAATTGTTGGGAAGCACAAAGTAGTATTGGGTCTTGTTGGCGAAACGGCTGACCTCGACCCTCTCCAGATGCAAGAAATTAGCCCTTGGGTTGAACAGGTTCTGCGAGTTGAGCAGCCTTTCAAACGAGCAAGTCGCGATTATCGTCACGGTGAAGCCAGCGATGTTGTAGTATCAACTCCTAACGGCGCTATCACCTTTGGCGAAAACCATCCTTTAGTAGTGGTGGCTGGGCCTTGTTCGGTTGAGAATGAAGAAATGATTATTGAAACCGCACGTCGAGTCAAGGCGGCGGGAGCGCACTTTCTGCGCGGCGGTGCCTATAAGCCTCGGACTTCGCCCTATGCTTTCCAAGGACACGGTGAGAGTGCCTTGAATTTGCTGGCGGCGGCACGGGAAGCGACAGGCTTAGGTATTATTACAGAATTGATGGATAGCCCTGAATTGGATGTGGTGGCAGAATTTGCCGACGTGATCCAAATCGGTGCCAGAAATATGCAAAATTTCTCTCTGTTGAAGAAAGTAGGAGCGCAGGAAAAGCCTGTGCTGCTGAAGCGGGGAATGGCGGCGACGATTGAAGATTGGTTGATGGCGGCGGAATACATTTTAGCTGCTGGAAACCCAAATGTGATTTTGTGCGAACGCGGTATCCGCACCTTTGACCGTCAATATGCGAGGAATACTCTGGATTTGTCGGCAATTCCGGTGCTGAGAACTTTGACTCACCTACCGATTATGATTGACCCCAGCCACGGTACTGGTAAGTCTGAATATGTGCCTGCGATGGCGATGGCATCTATCGCTGCTGGTGCTGACTCGTTAATGATTGAAGTCCACCCCAACCCGAAGAAAGCCCTTTCTGACGGCCCTCAATCTCTGACACCAGAGCGTTTCGACCGCTTAATGCAAGAGATGTCTGTCATTGGCAAAGCCGTAGGTCGCTGGCCTGAACCTGCTGTTGTTTTGGCTTAGAACCTAACCCCTTAACCCCCTTCCCTATGAGGGAAGGGGGGAAAAGAGATTTGTAGGCTGGGTTTCGTTCCTCAACCCAGCACTTATTTTAGGCGATCGCTACCTTTGATAAGTTATGGAATGCGATTGCTTGCCTCTGTTTAGGAGAACATCAAGGATGATATCTATGCCTAACTACTTTAAAAATGATGTCATCTTGGTGCATCAAGGATGATATCTATGCCTAACTACTTTAAAAATGATGTCATCTTGGTGCAATGTCTCTTTTATTTGGCGATCGCAGCCTTTGTTGTACTTCCTCACTTGCCTTACCCACATAGGAGACAATCGCATCTTCATTAAGTAGGTGGATGCGATTAAATTGAAGATGTTCGTAGTAGCGCGTCTACCCTAATTTGTTGGGTAAAGCAATGCCTATAATCTTGGTAAATCTTGATTTGGCGAGTTTTAGACACCCAGCATTTTAGCCCTGACGCGCTAGTAGGTTGGGTTGACGTAGGAAACCCAATATCTGCATGGGTTACGCTATTGCTAACCCATCCTACAAATAATTAATCCCACCTACTTAACATTTTTGCAATCTTTGAAGTTAAGCGATCGCAAACTCAGTATATTTCCGGGCTTCCGGGGGATGAAACCCCAAAACTATATCGCAAGCAGGAACTCCCAATCTTAATAACTCAGTGGCAATTCCTTCTTCCGTCCAATCTTCTTCGATCCAGATTTTCTGAGTCTTAATGCGAATATGAACCTGAATATGGCTAATCCGTTTTTTGTCTTGCCAACCTAAAAACAACCAAATATAATGGTCATTCTTTTCGTCTAATATCAAACAACTTTCATCAGTGAGGTTTGACGAACCTGACACCCAATCATGGTAATCAATTAATATCTTTTTAATTAAATCTCTATACTGTTCTAATTGAGCCATTGTAAAATTTCCTCCTTGTCTATATCAAAAATAATTAACAGGATTTGATTCAGTTTTACAACTTCTTGGATAGAATCTCTTTTAAATAAATTCTCATAAGCTCGTTCTGAAACTGCCAGATAAAGCTGATACTCTTGTTGAGTTAAAGTAAGAAAATTTTTATACAAAATATATTGACCTAGAGCAGTTTCAAAATCTCTGATCAGTGAAGGACTTAAAAAACTTTTAACTTCAACAACAATTTTCCGTTTATTTTGTTCAGCAGCAATTAGCTTTTCAGCAGCCAAATCGGGAAACAATTCAGCCTCTTTATATTTGATTGTGTACGGATCGGCTATAATTGTCCAGCCATCTTTAATTAGCGCTATTTTAACAGTATCGTGGTAAATATCTTTAGCAGGCATTAAGAGAAGCTATAAAAGGAGTAAATGTATAATCAATATGAACTACAAATTATATTTCATTTTAGCTTATATTTAGTTTGACGATCGCATTTTTTGTTCTACTTCATCCAGAGGCAAATCGAGAACTTGGGCAATTTGTTCTGCCGTTAAACCAATTTTTACCAATCGCGGTATCGAATCTAATTTAGCTAGTCTTCGTGTAGTTTCAATATTGTTAGACTTGCCGTTAACAGGTGTGGGGTTTTCTTTAATGATAAATTCAAAATTTTCCAATTCTAATTTTTCGTTAGTTTGTGAAGGATTAGGACAGGAATTAATATTGCTACCAATAACATAATGACCAAAAATTTGAGTTTTATATTTAGAGTTATCAATTCCTAATCTTTCAACAGCAGCCCGAAAATTTGACTTATTCAGGTTTTCTCCTAATGTTTCAGAAAGAATCTGCCAAAGTGCGTAAGCTTCATCTTTAGCGTGACCTCGCGTACAGTTATATTCTTTGGCAATATCGGCGTATTTCCGACCGTTGAGAACGCCTTTGATAATTGCTCTTTGCAGACTATCAAGATGTTTACCCGTTTGAGCGAATACCAGTTCATCCAAATACTTCAACACCTCTGGTACATCCATATTTTGCCGCAAAAATCCTACTTTGTCCGCCATTATCCGCTACCATCCGCCCTCTGTAAATCAGCTTAACAAAACTCCCGTCTTTATCCGTCCTTATCCGTCCCCCAGAAATACTGACATCTCTGATATTCAAGGAATACGGTAGATAAGGATTACTTGACCCTACGTGCTGATTAGCTGTTCTACTTTGAGAGACTACATTATGAATAAACTAATTTCAACTACTCTTCTGGCATCTTTTCTTGCCGTTACTACAAGTCACAGCAATGTTCCTGATAGTGCGAATGCTCAGCCATTTGCACGTCCTCGCCCTGATTTAAACGGTTTTTTAGTCAGAAACCCCGTGAATGGGATGATTTTCTGGGTTGACAGAGGTCAGCGTCGCCATATTCTTAATCCAAGTGTGTATCAAAGATTATTTGTCAGCAACCATCGAGATTACTTGGATACAGAGGCTATTCAACTAGGGGCATCTATAAATGGAAATAATAGACTTGTACGTTGTGGAGAGCAAGGGAATCGTTTATCTGGTCGCGTCTACCTCTTAGATCAAGGGACTAAAAGACATATTACTTCTCCTACTGCTATGAAGAAGAATAACTTTAACTGGAACGGAATTAGCAATGTTGACTGCCCTGTCTTAGATACTATAACGAACGGTTCTCCCATTAATTAGATGGAGCCGTAGTAGAGTAGAGGCTGCATATTTTCTTTGTAAGATTACCACTGCTAGAAGTTCAAGAATATTATGGCAAGACAACGATTCTTGAGCTTACAAATGCAATCGCACTTCACTTACTCTACCAAAATGGCGATCGCTTTTATTTGATTAGTCAACCTAGAGGTGATCGCTTTTATTTTATCAGTCAACTTAGAGGCGATCGCTCTTTTCCTCACTCTACCAAAATGGCGATCACTTTTATTTTATCAGTCAACTTAGAGGCGATCGCTTTTCCTATTCCTCAAGTCTTTGTCTCCACGTTTCCGGTGCGCTTCTAGTATGCAGAACAGCTAAAACAGTAATGCGATTGCCTTCAATTGTGTAATAAATACTGTAGGGAAACTTCTTCAAAAATGCTCTACGAATTGCAGAATCAACTTCTACATAAGCTTCTGGATACTGTGCAACCCGTTCTAGGGTATCGTTTAGTGAATCTAAAAACTCTATAACTAGCGATTGTTGCTGTTCGCTATACCACGCGCTTGCTGCCTCAACATCTTCTATTGCTCTACGATCGAATACAACCAGCTCTATTAGCAGTCACGATACTTACTCAATAATTGCTGCTTTACTTCATTCCAAGAAACCACTTGTTCAGGATTGTAGGAGTTAAGGCGATCTCGTACTAAATCAAGATGCCATTGAGGAGTAGGGACTTCTTCCGGGACAGCAGCAATCATATCCCATAGTTGCTGAACGTAAAGGATCTGTTCTTCTTTACTAAGTTGATCAAAACCTGGGGGAATGGGGATTGGTGGTACAGAGGACATTTTTTACTCTTGTGAAGGCTTTATCTAAATTGTAAGTAACTTATTGGAGACTTGCAATCAGCAGAGGTTTAAAGAGCGCTCGCCCCCTACTCCCCAACAGGCGATTGCTCTCCCACTTACTTTACCAACTCAAGGGAGGTGATCGCACTTTTCCTGACCCTACCAAAAAGATGATCGCTATATTTTTAAGTTAGCGATCGCCCCTTTCTGCTTATATCCCCAAAAAATTACCCAGCTAGTTATAGCTGGGGTAAGAAAAACGGGCTAATCTATAGTTGATTAACCCGATATCTTGGGAACGCGCACAATAATTACTTTTGCACAACCAGCTTGACGTTGGCGTTGGCAAGACCGCGTTGCTTGACTTCTGCCAAGGTCTTGTTAACGGCATACTTCTGATTAATCGAGTTAATCAGTTCGGTTTGGTTGTGCTTCTTGGCAACGCCCCACAGGTCAGCGATCAGGTCGAAAGAACCATCGCTATTGCGAGACCAACCCAGGTCATATTCGCCTTCCAAAACTGCAACGATGTCGGAACGAACGCGCTGACCGTTGTAACCACGAACATCAGCTTCGGACTTAACGCTGATACCCAGGTCGCGGAGAGAAGCCTTCAGGATTTCGGCATCGGTGATTTTGGTACGCAGGGTGCTAAAGTGAGACATTGGGATTTCCTCCAGTAGAGAGTTAAGAGAAACGACAACTTTTTTGTTTCGAGACTGCCGCCTTAGGAAATTACTTGGCGGCTTTTTATCAAACTACTAGCAATTTGCTAGTCTTTCCTCCTGTTGGGAGCAGGAGAAAGCTTTTAGAACTCCATTCGCTGATATTCAGCAACGGAGGACGCAGCAGGTCGCGCTCGCTGTCTTGCCCAGTCCCTCAGGGCCGTAACCTGCTCGTTCATGGTTCGGGAAAGCGGCAGCGTGGCTTTAATTGCCGCAATGATATCAAGCTGGGTAAACTCGCGCTCTTGGGCAAATGCTTCGTACATTGCCGCAATCAATCCCTGCTCGATTTCTGCCCCGGAAAATCCATCAGAAACCTTAGCCAGCTGGTCTAGGTCAAAGCGAGAAAGGTCGCGCTTCCGCTTGGCAAGGTGAATCTGGAAAATGTCCTTACGTTCTTCCGCGTTAGGAAGATCGACGAAGAAAAGCTCGTCAAAACGTCCTTTGCGGAGAAACTCCCCTGGTAAACGTTCAACCCGGTTGGCAGTTGCCATCACGAACACCGGAGAAGTCTTTTCTTGCATCCAGGTGAGGAAGGAACCAAAAATCCGGCTGGATGTACCGCCATCTGAGTCCGCAGATCCCGAAGTACCAGCAAAGGCTTTGTCTAGTTCGTCGATGAAGAGAATAGTCGGAGAAATCGACTCTGCTGTTTTCAGGGCGTTCCGCAAGTTAGCTTCTGACCGACCTACCATTGAGCCGTCATACACTCGGCCCATATCCAGGCGCAGAAGTGGCAAACTCCAGAGGCGGGAAGTTGTTTTGGCAATTAATGATTTACCGCAGCCAGGAACGCCTAGAATTAACATACCCTTGGGTTGAGGCAAACCATACTCTCTTGCCTTTTCCGTAAAGGCGTTGGATCGCTGTCTCAGCCAGCGCTTCAACTCTTCTAAACCGCCAACTGCATCAATAGTTTCGTCTTCTTCAATGAATTCTAATATGCCGTTGCGACGGATTAATTGCTTTTTTTCAGAAAGAATAATATCTACTTCTGATTCAGTTAGGCGACCTGTTTTAACGTATGCCTTACGATAAACTTTTTCAGCTTCGTCCCGGGTCAAACCCAAGGCGGCTTTTAACATTTTTTCCCGTGCTTCTGTCGTTGTACGACGGTTGCGAGTTTGCTCTAGCTGACTGGTCAATACTTGGTTGAGTTCTGCCAGGTCTGGCAGGGGGTAGTCTAAAACTACTACTTCTTTTTCCAGCTCGATCGGTATCTGTTGGAACGGTGACATGAGGATAATGGTTTTTTGCGTGCCTTTGAAGCTGGCGATCGCATCCCTCAACCATCGAGTTGTTGCTGGTGATTCGATAAACGGGTGTAAATCTTTGAATATAAAGATACCTGGTTCTCTTTGGCGTACTACCCATTCAATCGCTGCCTCTGGAGAAACAGTATTATGTTGGGTAATATTGCGAGGTTGGCCGTACTCGACTATGCCGTGGGTGACTGTCCATATGAACACACGCCGCTGCTGGGATCTTGTTTGAGCAATTGTGGCAATTGTTCTCTCAGCCCTTTCTTCCTCGGATGTCACCAGGTAGATTAGGGGATATTGAGCTTGAACCAGAATATCTAGCTCTTCTTTCATAATCTATCGACCCATTAGAGACGGCACAACCATTAGCCAACATTCGCACTGCTTGCCTTGATTCGAGCAAGGCACCCGCTCATAGAGGAGGAACCTTAACAGGGAACCAACTCTTGTTCTCCTTGAGAATCGGTACCAACTTCACTTCTGGTACCTTCAAGGGTGGTTAGCTCCTCAGCCATTACACCAGGCTGATTACCAAGGGCAACCATTTCTCCATCTCGCACTACCACGGAACTAGAACACTCCGGACAAGAATATACCCGATGCGTCCCTCCATGATTTGCCTCTACCTCATCCACCACTTCCGGGTTTGTCAGGTAGAAAACAATCGCTCTTTCGACCATTGATGACATCGGTTCCGAGTCAACAGCAGATCGAATTTTGAGCTGACGATGAAGACCTGGAGGAAGATATAACGTAACCTTTTGCTTATCTTGCATATAACTTTTCAGTCGTCCTACCCGGGTATATTTCACAGGTTATCTGTCTTATTCCGGGCTGTCAAGACGTTAAGCCAGCATGACGGCAATATTGTTACATTGCTTAATATTTCACCCGATTGTCCGGCAGAGGATGGGGGACTGGCGAATGAATAAAAGCAGCCAGAACGGAGATATTGGCGTAGGTGTACAAATATTCCAGCCGAGTCGGAAGTCAGAGTTGGCAAGCCAATTGTGGCATCATGAGGGCGATCGCATATACTGCGATCGCCCTCATGATGATGCTGTGGGGTTGTCGCGCCACCAATAACCAGTCAGCAACCTGGAAAATATATAACAACCCGCGCTATGACTTCGAGTTTCCTTATCCTAGTAACTGGATTGCCGCCCCGATGCCAGACAATAGAGATGGGCGGGCGTTTAGAGATCCGCAGAACCCAGAGGTAGAAATACTGGGAGTAGCGGGTGCTAGTTTGCCAGAAATTGAACTGGCACCACCGGGACAAAAACACCCTCATACATCCATGCAGCAGAATTTTACTACCCAACAGGGGATAAGCGGGAAGCTGCAAGTGGAACTGCGTTCTGATATTAGTTTGATGAGACTGACCTTAATTCAGGGAAGGATACGCTACTACTGGCAAGGGCGATCGCCCTCTGGACAATTTGACGATTATTATCGCTTCTTCTATTACGTTGCTGGTCAATACCGCATTCCTGAAATAAAAAATTAAAAATGGGAATTACGCAAGTTTTAATAGAGCCTGAGCCTCCTAGCCTTCGTTCCCAGGATCTGACTGAGCATGAGAAGTTAAAAATTTAAAATCGAGATTCGGCAATTTTTAATTTTTAATTTTGCTTTTTTAACTCCCCTAGCGCTTAAAATCAGTCTCAGGGATGAGGCTTTATTTCATCAAACTGCCCAAACCGTGTAATTTTGTCGTAGATAAAACCAATAAAACAATCCTTTAATTCCATGCCTCCGGAAACAGAATCACCATTGAATACACCCACTGAATCTCACCCATTGCGGGTTTTGATTGTGGAAGACGACCCGATGATGCAGCTGGGTTTGGAGCAGTCATTAGCCGCTCACCCCCAGTTCACCATCGTTGGACAAGCTGAAGATGGATACTTAGGCGTAGAAGCTGCTCTGAAACTGAAACCGGATCTCATTGTGATGGATATTGGTCTGCCGCGACTGGATGGAATTGCTGCCACCCAGCAAATTAAGGCAGCGCTTCCTGATGTCCGGGTGGTTGTACTGACATCCCACACCACAGAAACAGAAATCATTGCTGCCCTCTCTAGCGGTGCCGATGCCTACTGCATCAAGGGTGCTAGTGTAGAGCGATTATTAGCAGCAATCACTGCGGCCCAAGAAGGTGCCACCTACCTCGATCCGCAAATTGCGCGTCGAGTAATTGACCATCTTAAACCGCCTTCGACGAGCAACACCGTCTCAAATTTATCCCAACGGGAATTAGAAGTATTGAAACTGATGGTAGAGGGCAAAAGTAATCCGGAGATTGCTGCTGCCCTCTACCTAAGTCCCAACACTGTGAAAACTCACGTCCGAGGGATTATGAATAAATTGTCTGTTGATGACCGGGTACAGGCAGCTGTTGTTGCCCTTCGTTCGGGGCTGGTGTAGCCTAAAGACGCTTTTAGGAAAGCCTTTCTACAAAAAAGTCCGGCGATCCAAGTAATAGATTTAGGTGATTCGATCAATATCCTGTGTCGATTTTGCCCCATGTCGGTGATTAGAAACTTCCGCTTCTGGTCGGTTGGAAAATTTTCTGCTGCTGAGAGGATATTTTGTAATCGCCTTTGGCTGAATTAAAACAATACCAAGGCGTTGTGCGTAAAAGTAGAATAACCCCATAACTAGGCACCATTGAATTCAGCGTCAGATTTAAAGTACGACGGGTAAGAGCGATCGCACTTCATGCCGTTGTCTCACCTGGCTGGGTGAAAACAAGCTATTTCTTCGTCATCGCTTTAGTCCGCCAGAGACTTAAGTCTCTGGCTTATAGCTAATGTGGATTAAAAAAACTGAACTTCGTTATTGTTAGTCGGTTAAAACCGGCTTTAGTTATACGCCTGAGAGTTAAACTTCAGGCGAAATTACTTCATTCTATTGATTCACCTGATTAGATGAGGTGGGAAAAATGGGGAGAGTATAGGTATGAATTGAAATAATATTTAAGAATACAAACTTAATCAATATCATCCTTTTGTATGAGATAGTTGGGTGAAGTGGGAGCTGGGAAATAACAAGTACCTTAGAAAGTGTAAGGTACACAAGTTCACTAATTCAAAAAACACAAATTAAAGGAACCAAAACCATGACAGCTCCAACTAATACTTTCAACGCTCAAGCTAATGCCCAAATTAACAAACCTGTACTCAAACGCGGTTCCACAGGAGCAGCGGTTCAGGAACTGCAAAGACTGTTAAATCGCTGGGAAACTTACTTTGGGGATATTGACGGTATCTTTGATATAGTGGTAGAAAATGGCGTAAAAGCCTACCAGCATCGGGTCTTTTTGAAAGAGGATGGCATTGTCGGAAACGTGACATGGCAAGCTCTTTATTCTGGTGCGCCAGTTAATATGCCTGTGCTGAAAAAAGGTAGCACAGGTGAAATAGTGGTAATGCTTCAGCGTCTTTTACAGACAACTGGCGATTTTAATACTGAGACTAGCCCGAATTTTGGCCCGCGCACAGATGCAGCGGTGAGATCCTTCCAGAAGCGGTTTAATTTGGTTGTGGATGGAATTGTGGGCGATCGCACTTGGCACGCTTTGAGCAAAGTTCCTCACTACAAACATTTAGGAGTGTTGAGTTATAACTTATTAAGTCAACACTCCTCACTCAAAAAAGCGATGAGTTATGAGCCTAATTCCAGTATTGCCAAAGTCTCTTGTGTTAGCGTTAGTGCTAATTCGCTGTTGGTGCGTGAGAATACTCGGTTGGGCAACTCGAAGTTGAAGTTATAAATATTTTTATTTTTCAACATTGCGATCTCACCTTAAGTAATTAAAAATAAAGTAATATTTTTAATTACTTAAAGAAATTTTATTTAATTTTGAATTTTGCCTTTTTTATTTTTAATTGGTAATGTGAACCAAAAAGTTGAGCCGCGATTGGGGTGGCTAATCACGCCAATTTCGCCGCCGTGGGCTGCGATCGCTTGCCGACAGAGATACAATTTTAGCCCAATGCCTGTGGTGCAGCTATCTCTGGCATCGCGGACGTGGAGATCGAATAAGCGATCGCATTCTGATTGGCTCATCCCTGCGCCGTTATCCTGAATGGTACAGCGTAGCATCCCTGCCTGAATCGTGGCGCTCAAAGTTAAACTTATTCCAGGGGGATTATGTTTTAAAATATGAGTAAATAAATCTTGCAACGCTCGCTGCAACTTAGCCGCATCGACCATTACCAATGGTAAATCTTCTGAAACCAGATTCGTTATATTCGCTTGATTTGCTTTGATTATTGGCTGCAAATCTTTGAGCATTGGTGTTAAAATTGTATTTAATAGTAGCGGCTCAGGATGTAAGACAATTCCTGGCTCTTGGGAAATTTCTAGTAATAAATTAATCATCCCCAGTTGGCGATCGCTACCCTGAATCATCCGCTCTAAAACATGGCGAGAGATTGGTATCGTATCTTGCGGACTTTTAAGAAAATTATTGAGCAACAGTAAGTTACCCAAAACGGGCGTGCGTAGTTCGTGGTAAACAGTATTTAAAACTACGTCTTTAAGGCGGTTCAACTCTTGAGATTTTGTAATAGCCTGCTGTAATTCGGCTGTACGTTCCAAGACTTGAGTTTCCAAACTGTCATTAAGCTCTGATAATTGCTCATAAAGTTGTGCTTGCTGGATAGCGATCGCTACTTGCGTCGCCAGTGAAGAAAGCAAGTCAATTTCAAATTGCTGCCAGTGACGCGGTGCGCTGCATTGATTGGCGATTAGCATCCCAAAAAACTGGTCGCCAACCATAATAGGGACGCACAAACTGGCTCTGATTTGATATTTGGTGTAGTATGCAGCATGAAATCGAGATTTAGCTACCTGTTGAGTATCATCAATTGCTCTAACGTGACCTTGTTTAAAAAGTGATTTAATTTCTTTTAAATGGCGGTCATTCGTGACCCATCCACGAATTGAGCGCCAATTTGGGTCAACAGATTCTGCTAAAACTTTGCCTTGACAATTGTCATTAAGATGTCCAATAAAAACTCGGTCTGTTTGCAGAAATTGCCGGACTTCCTCAACTGTGGTGTTGAGAATTTGATCGAGATCGAGCGAGCGCCTAATTCTTAGGGAAATTTCTCCTAGTAAGCGATCGCGTTCAGCAGCAACTCCTAGTTGCGCTTCCGCAGCTTTGCGTTCAGTGACATCTAAAATATATCCGTCATAGTGTATAATTTCCCCCCTTTCATTGCGGACGATAGTGGTAAAGTCATAGACCCAACGCACAGAGCCATCTGAGCGAATCAGGCGATAATCTTGTTCGTAAGAACTAACACTTTTCTCAGCGCTATAAGCTTGGATCTCAGCATCAACTCTAGCCAAATCATCGGGATGAACAATGCTGCCATAAGGCACTTTACCAGTTAAAAAATCTTCTGGTTGATAGCCGAACTGAGCCACATTAGGCGAGACGTATTCTACAGGCCAATTTTCTTGTGCAAGCCAGCGGAAAACTGTGACTGGACCACCGATGAAAAGTCGCCGTTCTCTCTCCAGCGCTTCTTGGGCAGCTTTGCTTTGCGTGACTTCCATCATCAAGCCATCCCAGATAATATCACCATTAGGCTGCTTTTCTGGACGAGAAGCGCATTGTATCCACTTTATTTTTCCAGTAGGCGTAATAATGCGACCTTCCCAAGCCCAAGGTTGCAAAGTGGCGGCAGAAATATCTCCAGATTCTTCATAAGTTTTTAAATCATCCGGATGAATTAACCCTTTGAGCAGTTGAAAATTAGCCTCCATGTTTTCTGGTTCTAACTCGAACAATTCTCGATAGCCAGAAGTAGCACATACTAACGACTCGCGACCATCGTGAGTTCGCAGGTATTGGTAAATCATACCTGGTAAGTTGTCAGCCATTCTTGGGAATTTGAACTCGCTATGTCGTAGCTCGTCTTTAGTTTTCTCAAGACTTGGAACGCCAGTGTCAGCCAAGATTTGTTGGAGCTTTTCAAAGGCTGCTTCATCCCGACAACATTCTCTTATTGCTTGTAGATATTCAGCCATTAGGAATCACGTCTCTTTGTTTTAACTCAATGATTTTTAAAGAGTTGCACCACGTTAGCAGGCTAGAAAGTATGAATTATTAAGGGTAAAATTTTAGCTTTTGGTGGGAATAAAAATGGTAATTTCAGCCTTTGTTTCCAGGCTGGCATGGGAATACGATTCTTGAGGTTCTACCTCTTTTGGAAGACATAAATTACAAAGGTAATGTAAGGCTCTGCCTCACAAATATACCTTCCCAAGCTGAGCTTGGGAACTAAAAATTTATTCGTGAGGTCTTAAGAGTCCCCAGTCAAGAGTCCCCAATCCCCAGTCCCTCCTTCACACTTCATCCTTCTTTTAGTGTTCCCTAAAACCGTGGAGAAATGCAGTAGTGATTCTTAAATCTCATCTTTTTAATTTACAGTAGGCGATCGCTTGTTCACATCCTTCCGGCGATTCACCCGATTGGGTGATTGTGGAAAAAGCTCATTTAATATCCACAATCAAAAGACTCATTCAAAGGTAAAGTAAACCAGAAAGTTGCACCGTCTCCAGGTGAACTAATAACACCAATTTCGCCGCCGTGAGCAATGATGATTTGCTGACAAAGATATAATCCTAAACCGATACCAGTTGAGCGTCTAGCTTGGGAACCACGAGCATAAAGTTCAAAGGCGCGATCGCACATTTCTTGGGTCATCCCCACGCCGTCATCTTCAATAGTGCAGCGCATCATCTGATTCTCAACTGTGGCCTTGATGGTCATTTTGAGTCCGGGTGGATTGTGGTTCAAGGCGTTGGTGAGGAGATTTTCAAACACGCGCCGCATCTGAAGCGGATCTGCATTGACGCTGGGCAATTTGCCCTCAACTTGATTTGTCAGGATAGCATGGTTTTTAGCGCACAACAGCTCGAAGTCTTCGACAATGGCTTGTACTAGAGAGCCAATTTGGGTTGGTTCCCGGTGGAGGAGAACGCCTCGCACGTCGCTGGTATGAACTTCTAGCAGGGAGTTTATCAGACCGAGTTGGCGATCGCTACTTTGAATCATTCGCTCTAAAATTGAGCGGGGAACGGGAATTGTCTTTTGTGGATGGCTAATGGCTAATTGTTCATTGCGATTAGCCATCAACAAATTCTGCAACACGAGTAACCCGCCAACGATCGGCGTTCGCAGATCGTGGGAAACTGCGTGTAGGAAAATATCTTTAAGCTGATAGAGTTCTTGAACTTCCTCTATTTTTTGCTCTAGTTGGGCGGTGCGTTCTTGCACTTGGCATTCCAGGTTGGCATTGAGTGCTTGTACCTGGTTAAATAGAGAGGCTTGTTGGATTGCGATCGCTACTTGGGTTCCCAACTGTTCGAGTAAGTCGATTTCCATTGGTTCCCAGCGTCTCGAACTGCTGCATTGATTGACAATCAACGCCCCTAACAGACCTTGACCGTGTACGCTAATTGGTACAGCCAAGACTGACTTAACTTGATAATCGTTGTGGTAAGATGCGATCGCTTCTGGTACTTGTACCTTACTTGTGTCCTCAACCATTCGGACGCAATTTTCCTCAAACATCGTTCTCAAGTCGGCGAGAGAACTTTCATCATCAAGTACCCAACCCAAAATTGACGGATAATTTGAGTCTACCGATTCTACAATCACCTTTCCTTTACCGTTACCATCTGCATGACCGATGAAAACGCGGTCAGCTTGCAGAAACGAACGAACTTCCTCAACTGTGGTGTTGAGAATTTGCTCCAGGTTCAGCGATGAACGGATGCGCCCTAGAGTTTCTGCTAATAAGCGATCGCGTTTTTGCGTCATGCGTTGCTGGATTTCCGCCTGCTTGCGTTCAGTAATGTCGTTCCCTACAGTAAGCAAACATTCTTCGCCGCCCAAGTTAATAATTTCCGCAGAAAAAAGTCCTATTACCACTTCGCCTGACTGCTTGCGAAACTCGTATTCCTGGTTACGAACCGCCCCATGTTCCTGCAATAACTTAATTACTTGTAGGCGTTCTTCTGGATTAACCCAGATTTGCAATTCAGTTAAATTATGATCAATCACCTGCTCGCGTGTGTAGCCGGAAATATCTAAGAAAGTTTCGTTAACGTCAATATATCGCCCATCTTTAACTGTAGAAATCGTAATCGATTCAGGACTAGAACTAAAAGCTTTCTTAAATTTCTCTTCTGAAACCCGTAGCGCTTCTTCTACCTGCTTGCGCTGAGTGATTTCGCGCACAATTGCCACAATTTCCTCTTCCCCAAGAGACACCAACCGCGCTTCCCAATAGCGCTTGGTTCCGTTCAGATGCAGATGGTACTCTAGGTTTTGGGTTTGTCTTGTCGAGATTGCTTGCTCAATGTGGTGCATGAATAATTGAGCTACATCTGTTGGCATTAACTCGCACAAAAATTTTCCAACGATTTCATCAGGCGGAACTATCAAATCGCTGGCTTTTTCTGCTTTAAAATCCAGATATTTTCCGTCTTTGCTGAAGATAAACATCAAATCTGGAATCGCATTTAAAAGGGCGCGATTTTTCTCTTCACTTTTTTTAACCCTTTCTTCCGCTTCCTTGCGTTCTGTAATATCCCTAACACTAGCCGCTCGAACCAATCTACCTTGATACAGAATACTTTTAGCAGAAACCTCTGCGATAAAAGTTGTTTCATCTTTTCTCAACGCGATCGCTTCAAAAGGTTGATCTGAAGGTGAGCGCAATCTTTGTCTAATCGTTTCGTGAGAAGGAACGGCTGCGACATCCAAAAGCGCCCTACCAATCAATTCATCTGTTGAATAGCCAAATAATGTTTCTGCGGCAGGATTAACATCTAAAATCTTCCCTTGTTCATGAATCAAAACGGCTTCAAATGTTGCATTATAAAAAACTTCTAGTCTGGTTTGAGTATTAGGCAATCTTTCCGCCTTAACTAGATTGGTTGAAGTGTTTACTGAACCCCCAGCCTGCAAATTAAAGCAGTGTTTTTGAATGTTACCGATAGTTTCTTTCATGCTTTAAGCCTCTTTCTATATTGCTGGTAATCCGGTATAATTTATGCCAACAATAGTTTATTGCCGCCAGACTCACTAGGAGTCGAGAAGGCAAAAGTTAAAATTGATGAACCTGGGAACAAATTCCTCTTCAATGCTTCATCATTGAAACTTCATATTTCTGAAAAAACTTTATTTTTCACCCGATTGGATGATCCATTTGTGTGAGTCCGATTGCCTCTGGATAAAGTCATTCTATATAAAGACTATTCACTAAGTCTTGGTACGCTTCCCTACGTCTAAGATGAAACTTCTAAATTTGACCAAAAGTAAATTTTCTCACCCGGTGAAATTCGCCAGCACTTTAGGACTGTTATCGGTGCTAGTGTTGAGTACATCTACTTCGACTCTAGCCCAGCCTTCCCAGCCCGCTAGTTCGCCAGCGCGAAGCAGCACCAACTTGACTGTAAAACGCCAATATGGAACCTGTCCTCAAAAAGTCGGGTTGACGACATTATTAATTCCATTTGAAGGCGGCGCGGAGCATACGGTTGTAGCAAACACTCGCGCGATCGCAGGATCTGCCAGAGTTTCGAGTTCGGGTAAGAAGTTCGTAGAATACGAAGCCCCATTACAAAAAGCCTACGCCTCCTGTGTCGGTCAAGCAACTTCCCCAGAACTGCGGGCGTACCGCTTCCGCTTAGGCAATGGCAAAGTTTATTTCCGCGTAGATGTTGGTTGGGCTGATGGAACTACTCAAATCACATCTAGAAGTTTGTCAGCAGGGCTTCCCTACGTGCGTTGGATAGCCACCGAATAACTGCGGGGTGAATAACTGGGAAAGTGAAGCTACACATCTGATTTTCCCAGTCGTTTTAAAACGGGCTAAGAAAAGCGATCAGTGTAGCGGGAAAAACATGAATTTGTATAACACCTCAGTAGCGATCGCGTTCAACCCATAAAATTGTAAGATAGCTGAACCAATCCCGAACTGTATGTCTGACATCCAGTCAGCTTCAAAAATGTAGTGGTTAATTGATTAGAAAATAGTGGGATTCCTTCGCCTAAGACGATTGGGTGTATCGAAAGAATCAGCTCATCCACAAGATTTTTGCTGATGAAATCGTGAATTAATAGAGAGCCTCCCACTAACCAGATATTCTTTCCATCAACCTGACGTAAATCATCTACAAAGTTCTTCACATCTGTTGCGATAAATTCAGCGTTGTTGTCCGATTGGCAGGAAGGATGCCTTGTGAAAACATAACTCTTTTTCCCTTTGTACGGATATTCTCCAAAAGTAAGAACTTGTTCATAGGTTTTTCTGCCCATAACAACGGTGTCAACGCCAGCGTCGAACTCCGAGTAACCGTAATCTTGGTCTGTAAACAGCCAGTCAACATTACCAGAAGGGCGTGCAATATAGCTGTCTAAACTAGATGCAATAAATAATATGACTTTACGCATAACACCACCTAAACAAATGCACTACAGATAGTTTACGTTTAGAGCGATCGCGCTCGTCGTTGAAGGTAGAGACGCGATCACAACTCAGGCTACAGGGCGATCGCTTTTCCGCAAACTTGGGAGGGTGAGCGATCACTACCTTCTACCTAGCCTTAATTACTGCACTACACTCGCTGAAGATACTGATAATTTTCGTTTTCCACACACTTGCGTAACTCTTGCAGCTTCCTAAGACGGTAAGTTGCATCCTGATACTCTTTTTTAGAAGGAGAATCTCCAAGCTGAGTGAGTATAGCATCACTTTCACGGATAATCTCCTCACCTAAGAAAGTCCTTAGTTTTCTGCGATTATCTTTACCTAACTGCACTAAAGGTAGCTTTTCCTCTTCACCCTCTATTTTAATTTTTCTTGGTACAGATTTACCTATTTTAGAAAAATCTGATTTCGCCAGCCAGCCGTAAAAGTTTTCTGCTACTTCCACACTATATGCTGGCTCTCCATTTGTAGGATAGAAGCTGATGTCTAACATTATCCTTCCTCCTGAGCCTCAGACTGCATAAACTCGCTTTCAGGAATATTCTCAGCCCAAGCTATATCTGCACTTTTAAATCGCTCTTTAGCTGGTTTAGTAATTTTCCCTGTGGTCAGAACAGCAGATACACTTCCTTTGTCAATAATTTTTTGCGCCAACGTTGAATCAATGGTTTTGCGAGTTTTAATTTCAATATGTGACATTTTACTACTTAACCATTATATCGATTTTGTATCTCTCGGACGATCTGCTTTACTCGTGGAACGTCTTTTTTCTCAATAACCAAAATATCACCTTTGGGATCGTTTCCAGTTGTTCTTCTACATGAAATCCCTTCCGCATTCAATTTTTCAATAACCCAGCTAATAAATTTTTTATGTACCTGTAGCTGGTATATCATTCGGTCTTCATCAGTTTCCCATTCTTTATTAGCCATTGCATAACTCCTTAAATTTTTGCGCTAAGTGTTCGCGACTTGAAAATCCATTCTCAAAAAGGTCAAAAAGCCTGTCAGTTATGGAAATATCCCTATCGGCACATACTATATCTATCAGTAAAACTTTATACAAAGCCTTTATATCACCCCCTGTGTATGCACGGTGCTTATAGATATTGTATAGCTTGTGCAAATCTTCTTCCTGAGGATTGTATTTTATTGGCTTATTTAAATAACTAAGATACGCTTTGAAGTCATCCCACGACAAACTGGAATCGACAAAATGTTTCAAAGAAAATCTCCGCACTACCGCTGTATCTACCAGGTTAGGTACGTTAGTGATGCCGAAAACAAAAAAATGCCTGCTTGTGGATGGCTGAAGCTTGTCAAGTTCTAGCATTAATGTTGTCATAGCTCGACGAACAGCATCATGCTCTTGAGCGCGACTACGACTCATACAAAAGGCATCTAGTTCATCTAAAAGGAGAAACACTGATGAACCATCTGAACAAGTTTTCTGTAAATCTTGAAATATCTGCTCAAGATTCCGTGAAGATTGGCCCAAAGCTGGATCGAGCATTCTACCAACATCAACCGTATAGAAATTTATTTCATTAGTTACTTCTTGTTTGAGCTGCTCAAAAAGCAAGTAGCATAAAGTAGTTTTACCGGTATTTGGTGGACCGTAAAGCAGAACAGATGGTGTAAGGTTATAGATGCTAAACTGGCTGATAAGAGAATCGTCAGCGGTCAGCATAGTTTTACAGAAACGAAAGAGATATTTCTCTAATTCATCTAACCCGAATAATTTCTGGTTAGATATTTTACGCTTGATTTCAGCATGGGTTAACTGCAACAATCCACTAGCACCATGAACAATACTTTTCATATTGACGACGTTCTCTCAAAATTTTTAAACTTTTCTGCTACTCTACATTGATACTAGCTGCTCAGTCCTGCTGACGCTCGCTATTTTAACATAGCCCTCTGTGTGCGATCGCACACAGAGGTGTTTTCACCAAAGTTTCAGGCGATCGCATCAAAGTTTGTAGGGTGAGCATTTGCTTACCCTAGAGCTAATTGGGATATTATTAATTATTCCCCAGCTTTTCTAATAACCAGTTGCTGCCAAATCCAGTTCATGCACGTAAGTAACCCGCTGCACTCTAGTTTCAAAAGAGCCATCAGGATATAAGTTTAATAAACGAAATCCTGGCTCTACTTCATCCAAGGAAAAATTGTGGCTGTGAGGCTCAAATTGAATCGAAGTAGAAGGACTACCCAAATAGTGAACACCACCACGCCGCTGATAAAATTCTTGGTGAATGTGACCAAAAATCACCAACTTTACTTGAGGATGGCGATCTATAACAGCAAAAAGTTCCTCTGGATTCTGTAGTGTACTGCCATCTAGCCAATCTGAATCCACGAGAAAAGGTGGATGGTGAAAACCGATCAGGGTAGGTCTGTCGCTTGCTAGCTTTAGCTGCGTGTCCAGCCAAACTAGGCTTTCTGATGATAGTTTGCCATGCACGCAACCAGAAACATGAGAATCAAGTAGCAAAAACTGCCAGCCTCCGGCTGCAAAAGACTTTTCTGGAGAAATGGGAGCCTCTTTTAACACCTGCTGCATCACAAAAGGCTGATCGTGGTTCCCTGGTGCCCAGTAGGTAGGGATGGATAAGGGACTCAGCAATTCTGCCAACCGTTGATATGATTCCGCCTTGCCATCTTGGGACAAATCCCCAGTCAGCAGTAGCATATCTAGCTGAGGCAATAGTTTTTGCAATTGCCCTAGAACTGCATGAAATGACTTTTCCGTAGGAAGACCTAATAATTCTTTTTTGGTATCGGCAAACAGGTGAATATCTGTGATTTGAGCGATCGCAAGCGGCTTGGCTGGAATCATAAAGTTTTGTAATGGAATCTAGTAGCGGCTCAAAGAAAAATAGTTAGGACACTAAACCCCAATGGCTCTGCTCTAATAGGTAAACATCGATTTATAGCTTTCCTACGGAACAAGTTAATAAAATAAGTCTAAAGATAGATGAATATTAAATACTCCGTGTAAACACTTACGGCTTTAGATGGGTAATACATTACCGTTAGAGATCGTCAAATACCTGCGATCTAGGAACCCCCCATATGTGATCGTCATCACATATAGCGCCGGAAATGGACATCTGCCTGTAAATACAGCGATCATCTACTAAGAATTTTTCTGTAGGTAAGTAATCGTCAAAATTTGGTATAGTAGTAATCTGAATTTATGGCGGCATAGCCAAGTGGTAAGGCAGAGGTCTGCAAAACCTCCACCCCCAGTTCAAATCTGGGTGCCGCCTTTATAAAATACAACTGCCCGCCTTAGGCTCCGATCGGAGCCTAAGGCGGGCAGAATGCCCTGCCTAAAATAAATCCGGGCGCGGCATACAGGGAAGGTTCTTATTCGGGGATACCGACGAGACGACCGTCACCGGGAATTACCTTACCGATGGCATAAGCGGCAATTCCTTGGGATTCAAAGAAGTTGGTGGTTTGGTCGGCGTGGTTTGGGGGTACGAGTAGCACGAAGCCAACACCCATATTGAATGTGTTAAACATATCCATCGGGCTGACTTCCCCTGTGTCAGATAGCCACTGGAAAATAGGTGGAATTAGCCAAGATTTAGGATCAATCTGGATGGATTGATTAGCAGCGAGACAGCGAGGCAGGTTTTCTGGCAAACCACCACCAGTAATATGAGCCATGCCATGAATTTCTAATTTGGCTTTGCGTGCCGCTAGAACAGGTTTAACGTAAATCCGCGTGGGAGTTAACAAAATTTCCCCTAGGCTCTTATCGTGACCATCTAGGGGGGAGTGCAAGTCAACGCCGCTTCGCTCGACAATTTTCCGCACCAAACTAAACCCGTTGCTGTGGATACCCTGACTAGCAAGCGCGATCGCTACATCTCCCACCTGCACCTGGGAACCATCCAGTATCTGGCTTTTGTCCACAATTCCGACGCAAAAACCCGCCAAGTCATACTCGCCTTTCTGATAAAAACCCGGCATTTCTGCGGTTTCCCCTCCCAGTAAGGCGCATCCCGACTCGCGACACCCTTGAGCTATGCCCGCAACTACCTGAGTCAGCTGCTCTGGATTTAGTTTACCTGTAGCTAAATAATCCAAGAAGAATAGCGGTTCTGCGCCGCACGTCAACACATCGTTGACACACATCGCCACCAAATCAATACCTACTGTGTGGTGAGTGTTGAGCTGAAAAGCGAGCTTTAGCTTTGTCCCTACCCCATCTGTCCCAGAAACCAAAACTGGCTCCTGGTAGCCACTAGGCAGCTGAAACCAACCGCTAAAGCCGCCGAATCCACCTAAAACCTCAGAACGGTGGGTGCTTTGTACGCTTTGGCGGATTTTTTCTACAAAACTCCGCCCCGCCTCAACATCTACACCTGCTTCTCGATAATCCATGAGTTCACGCCCCGCCTCGTTTAGCGATCGCAGATCGCAGACGTATTTTACTCGGCTATGGGTTCTCCTGACGAATTATAAGCTGTTCCACATTTAATTTATTGGCAAGTTAAGCCCCAAAAGTCTTACTAGCAGTGTTTTTCCCAATGGGTAACTTGGGATTTTTGACTTTTGGTTTACTTATTCATAAACTGCCTAAATCTTTTATGAAGTTTTGATGAAGTTCTAGAAACCTGAAATTGTCCAAAACCCTAATGAAATGGAACTCATCACCGCATAAATGCGGAGATTCAAAATTAAATTTTTGATGAATTTGTCAAAACCTAGAGGAAATCCCTGATCCCCAATCCAAAAACTTCGTGATACTCTGTTTCAGTTCCTTGCACCAGGGTGAATACAGAATGAGTACGAGTTATTGATGACCGAATGGGAGCTGTCTGGCAATACAACCACCAACTAGCTCACACTTCGACTTCCAAGTACGTTTCACAACCGTTGGTATGAATCAAAGATTTTTTAGCGGAATATTTGCAGCCCTGTTAACGACGATTGGGATGACTACATCCAGTTATGCCCAGTCAGCTAAAAGGTTTGACCAAGTTTCCGAGTCCAATGTTCCTCAGACGCAGCAGACAAGTAAAAACGCCTCTCGGCAACCTGCAACTTCCAATCGGGTACAGCCGCCAGAAGTTGTCAAGGTGGGAGAATATCAATCCCAAGTCAGAATGGCTTGCCTTGCAACACGCCCTTGCAATAATTCTGTAGGTGTGGCGACCCTGTTGGATCGAGTAGTCGTAGCTAAAATTCTTCCCCATGAAGTACGAGGGTATAAAGCCGCGACGCTTTACGTCCGTAGTATCCCAATCCTGACCTTTCTGGGTTCCCGCGTGACTCCCACACAAGACACCAAGATGGGAGAAATTTTAAGCAGTGCGAGCGGTTTTCCAAAGCAGATGTCATCGGATGCCAGTAATCAAAACGATCCGGTAGCCCGTGCCACAACCGTTGCTGCTAAGCTGAATCAGTTGAGTTTAGAAAACGTAGATGCCAGTGCGATCGCTGTCAGTTGGAATGGCGACAAGGGCAGCTATGTCATTAAAGTAAACGGCGAGAAACTGGTCGAAGTTAACAGAAAAACAATATTGCCAGACACAACTCGCAACCCTGCTGTAGATGCCCTACAAGCAACCAATCGACTCCGCCGCCTGATGGGTAATGCACCGCCACTGAGGGAAATCGCCGGATTATCCAAACAACCCCAGAGGGTTGCTTACAACCCTAGAGCTAATAGAGCCGCCGCACCAACAAACAGACGGCTCACCACCAGACCAGTCATGGGCCAGAGTAGCGGTATGGCATCCTGGTATGGTTATGGATTCCACGGCTTGCGGAGCGCCAGTGGTGAAAGATTCAATCAGAATGCGATGACGGCTGCCCACCGTACCTTGCCTTTTGGGACGCAAGTGCGCGTGACCAACAGGAACAACGGGCGTTCTGTAATCGTGCGAATTAACGATCGCGGGCCTTTTATCCGAGGTCGGATAATTGATGTGTCCGCGGGTGCTGCTAAAATTTTGGGAATGACGAGCAGTGGGGTAGCGCCAGTGCAGCTAGAAATTCTAGGTCGTCCGCAGACAGTAGCCGTTGACGAAAACTAGGTTTCCACCTTCAGAGTTTTGAGTTATGAGTGTTGAGTTGATATTTTTAATTCAGCACTCCAGGCAGAAGGAACTGCCGCTACAACTCAAAACTCAAAATTATTGAAGGGGGTTTTGGTGCGCCTGTTTACGACAATTGCGGGATTGCGCTGCTACTTGGGTTTGCATCGGCAGGGCAAAAACGTCGGCTTTGTGCCGACAATGGGAGCCTTGCACGCAGGGCATATTAGCTTAATCGAAGGTGCGCGATCGCACAACGATATCGTCATAGTCAGCATCTTCGTCAATCCACTACAATTTGGCCCTAGTGAGGATTTTCAGCAATATCCTCGTTCTTTGGAGCAGGATCGGCAATTGTGCCAACAGGCTAGGGTAGATGCGATTTTTGCCCCTTCTGCTGAAGAATTGTATGGATCGGGGACTGGGGACTGGGGATTGGAGATTGGGGTAGCGCGCCTCCCAATTCCCGATTCCCAATCTCCCATCAGCACAACGGTGCTTCCACCAGAGAATATGACATCAGTTTTGTGCGGTCGCTTTCGTCCCGGACACTTTCAGGGAGTCGCAACTGTGGTGACAAAGTTGCTGAACCTGGTACAACCAAATAACGCTTATTTTGGAGAAAAAGATGCCCAGCAATTGGCGATTATTCGGCGATTGGTGGCGGATCTAAATTGGAGCATCAAGATTGTGGGTTGTCCAATAGTACGGGAAGCATCGGGATTGGCTCTCTCTTCCCGGAATCAGTATTTGACTTTAGAGCAGAAAGAGCAAGCATCGGTGTTGTATCGCTCTTTACAACAAGCCAAGAAAGCATTTCAATCAGGCGATCGCGATCGCGCTATTCTCATAGACACAGTTCAACAGGAAATTGCTATCGTACCAGAGGTACAAATCGAGTATATTGAACTGGTTCACCCCACTACTCTCATGCGTTTGGAAAAAGTTGAAGAAGCGGGACTACTAGCGATCGCCGCCCGACTGGGATCGACCCGTTTAATTGATAATGTAGTATTACGCGATCGCCAGCCGATTGTGGCGATTGATGGCCCAGCCGGGGCGGGAAAATCGACTGTAGCCCGTCAGGTTGCTAAGTCTTTAGGATTGTTGTATTTAGATACCGGGGCGATGTATCGCGCTCTGACGTGGCTGGTTTTGGAATCGGGAATCAGGGTAGATGATGAACCAAGCATAGCCGAGTTAGCCAGCCGTTCTCAGATTCAGTTAAGCACGGGTGATGATCCCCAGATTACCACTCGTGTCTGGATTAACGATCACGATGTCACCTTTGCAATTCGCTCTTTGGAGGTGACAGCGATGGTGAGTGCGATCGCTGCCCAACCATACGTCCGTCAAGAACTGGTTAAACAACAGCAGCGCTGGGGTTTAAAGGGAAGCATCGTTGCTGAAGGTCGCGACATTGGCACCCACGTTTTCCCGGATGCCGAACTTAAAATCTTCTTAACCGCATCCGTTCATGAACGGGCGCAACGCCGTCAGCAAGACCTGAAAAATCAACAGCAGCCAAACGTAAGTTTAGTGCAGCTGGAGCAGGACATTCAAGAACGCGACACCCGCGACAGCACCCGCGTCGTGGCACCCTTGCAAAAGGCAGCAGACGCTATTTTGATCGAAACTGACGGTCTGGGCATTGCCGAAGTCACTGCTCGAATTGTCAGTTTATATCATCAAAAGCTGTCTGTGTCTAGATAACTGATGTTCCTCCCAAAAACCATATTTTTCAGTAAAAGTCAACTCCCTTAGCAATTAACTTTCTTACCCGGAGCGCCCGACTGTTGGGTAGTATTTTGCAATAGGGTACAAAAAGACAAAGAAAGCTTCCTTATTAAATAGGGAAGCAATTTGCGATGCAACAAAATAGCTTTTAGCTTTTAGCGATCGCTTATACCTGTAAAAACGAACTATAGGCAGAGGATTCGCGTCACATATCCAACAGAGCTAAGGGAGGAAGGCAACCATAGATTACCGAGATACACGTAAGCATTGCCGACAAAGCTAGGGCAATGCTTACACCAAGTACGTAGCTGTAAAAAAATTGTTTGAGAAACCTGGTGTGCTGGAAGAGGCGGAGAACTTGACAAAACTCCGCCTTGATGAATGGAGGAGTGAAGGAGAGCTGACGTGGCAAAGTATGATCGATTTTCTTGGCGGGAAAAAACAACATTGATTGCTGTTGTTGCTGCCGCTAGTAGTTTTTTGGCTGGTCTCATGTTGCCGATTAATCGCCATGAGAATCATCCGTCTATTCTTTTATCTGCAACCGAAGAGTTGGGGAATCGGAATAAAGACAAAAGTGGCACTGATATAAACGCTTTGATGGCGCAGCGAGATGAGGCGTTTAACAAAGTATTCGCTCAATTGCAGCAGGAAGAAAAAGACAGAAATTTGACTTTTTCAGTCCCCAAAGCGTTTCAAGGGAAAGTATTTCAAGAAGTAAAACTAAACACTAACCAGAAAGTCATTGCCCTGACTTTTGATGACGGGCCTTCGCCTCAAGGGACGTTGCAGGTGCTGGAGATCCTGAAGAAAAACAACATTAAAGCAACATTCTTCATGATCGGGCGGAACGTGAAAAATTTTCCCCATCTGGCGAAAGCCGTAGTTGCTGAGGGACACGCCGTTGCTAATCATACCTGGAGCCACTCTTACCATCATGTAAACGAAACTGGGGCGGCCCGTGAAATTGACCGCACAGCGGCAATTATTTATGAAGCCACAGGTGTGAAGACGGCTCTGTTTCGTCCACCCGGTGGCTATCTAAACAATGGCTTGGTCGCTTACGCCCGTAAAAAAAATTACGCCGTGGCGATGTGGTCATCTGACTCTATGGACTATCGCCGTCCCTCGGTGCCAGTATTCATCAAGTCCGCGCTAAAAGGAGCCACATCAGGCGGTATGGTACTAATGCACGATGGAGGCGGCAATCGGACGCGTACGGTGCAAGCTTTACCGCAACTAATTACCGAATACCAAAAGCGCGGCTACAAGTTTGTGACTGTGCCAGAACTGATGGAAATGCAAGACAAAGAAGTTAAATTGGCAGCTGGTAAAAAATAAGGTAAAAGGCAAAAGGAATCTTTCTGTTTCTTTTGCCTTTTACATTTTATTACTGCACCGAACTGAGAACCTTTTGGGTTGCTGCTTCCGGATTAGCTTCTGGAGAATCTGCTTCACTAGGAGGCACAACCTGCCAGAACTGAGGCAAGTATTCTGACCAATTGGCAAGAATATCTTTTGCCTTCTGGCTACCTGTTCTTTCAGCGTGAAGTTCAATCAGCTCTTTGAGCTGCTGTTCTCCAGCTGGCGTTTTCACCCGTTGGATTTTGACAATCTCCAGGTTAACTTTTGGTGTAAAGCTGCCATCCTGATCGAGGAAGTAAGCTAAACCGCCTGTCATCCCGGCTCCCACGTTGCGCCCTACTCTACCCAGAACGACAATTACGCCGCCTGTCATGTATTCGCAGCAGTGGTCGCCTGCGCCTTCAATCACCGCCATTCCCTTAGAATTACGGACAGCAAACCGCTCCCCGGCTTGACCGTTAGCTAACATAATGCCGCCCGTGGCACCGTAAAGACAAGTGTTGCCGACAATCACGTTCTGAGCTGGATCGTAGGTAGCCTCCTGAGGCGGCTTGATGACAATTTCGCCACCGTGCATTCCCTTGCCTACGTAATCGTTCGCCTCGCCTTCCAGGTTGAGAGTCATGCCGGGGAGGTTAAAGGCACCGAAACTCTGACCCACACTGCCGGAGAAGTTGAGGGTAATTTGACCGCTCCAACCTGTGTTGCCATATTCAGAGGCGATCGCGCCGGCAATTCGCGCCCCAATTGTCCGGTCTGTGTTCACCACAGGCACTTCTTTGGTGACGTTAGATTGGTTAGCGATCGCATCTTTAATTTCCGAATCGCTCAGCAGTTCGTCATCTAAAACTGGCCCGTTGCTGTGTACTGGTTCATGAATCAGCCAATCGCGATTTGTGCGCGTATCTGGCAGATTGGTAAGGCAATCCAGATTCAAGCTTGTCGTCTTAGTTAATCCGGTAGGGCGCACTTTCAGCAAGTCGGCGCGACCAATCACCTCGTTTAGAGAACGATATCCCAACCGCGCCAAGAGACTCCGCACTTCTTGGGCTACAAAGTAGAAGAAGTTAACGACGTGTTCTGGCATTCCTGGGAAGCGCTTCCGCAAGTTTTCTTGCTGAGAAGCCACACCAACGGGACAGTTATTGGTGTGGCAGATCCGCGCCATGATGCAACCTTCGGCAATCATGGCGATGGAGCCGAAACCGTACTCTTCTCCACCCATCAAAGCTGCTATGATTACGTCCCAGCCGCTCTTGAAGCCGCCATCTACTCGGAGAATTACGCGCGATCGCAGTTCATTCTCCATTAGGACGCGATGCACTTCGGTTAATCCCAGTTCCCACGGGGAACCCGCGTGTTTAATTGAACTTAAGGGAGATGCGCCTGTCCCGCCATCGTGGCCCGAAATCTGGATAACATCGGCATTTGCCTTTGCCACACCGGCGGCAATGGTGCCAATACCCACTTCTGCCACCAGCTTCACCGATACCCCTGCCTTCGGGTTAATTTGGTGCATATCAAAAATCAACTGCGCCAAATCTTCAATCGAGTAAATATCATGATGCGGCGGTGGTGAAATCAGCGTCACTCCTGGCTTAGAGCGGCGCAGCATCGCGATGTAGGGGCTTACCTTTGTTCCTGGTAGCTGTCCACCTTCCCCAGGCTTTGCACCTTGGGCGATTTTGATTTCAATTTGTTTGGCACTCATCAGGTACTCTGGGGTCACGCCAAAGCGACCGCTTGCTACCTGCTTGATGGAAGAAGAAGCTGTATCTCCATTCCGCAGCCCATTGAGGTGTGGCAGAACTTGGGAATGGCCCATTTCATCCACATCATCTAGAACTTTGTAACGAACTGGATCTTCGCCGCCTTCACCGGAGTTAGATTTGCCGCCGATGCGGTTCATAGCGATCGCCAGCGTCTCGTGTGCTTCCCGCGACAATGCTCCCAAGCTCATCCCACCTGTAGCAAATCGCTTGACAATTGACTCCACAGGCTCTACTTCTTCCAGAGGAATAGAGGCGCGATCGCTCTCCAAGTCCAGCAAATCTCGCAGCGCTGTTACAGGTCGTCCTGCCAAATGCTTCTGATAAACTTCGTAGTGGTCATGTTGCGGGTTTTTCACCGCTTGATGCAGCGACTTGGCAACTTCCGGACTATTCATGTGGTACTCGCCACCCGGACGGTACTGCACAAAGCCATAGTTTTCTAGCTTCTTGCGTGGTACCTCTGGGAAAGCCGCCGAGTGGAATGACATCACTTCCTGCGCCAGTTCCTGCACGGAAAGGCCGCCTAGTCGCGATGCGGTACCCTTAAAGCCAAGAGCTAAGAGATCGCCGCCAATACCAATCGCCTCAAAAATTTGCGCTCCGCGATAGCTAGACAGCAGAGAAATCCCCATTTTTGAGAGAATTTTCAACAATCCAGCTTCTACGGCTTTGGAGTAATTTTTTTGCGCCTGCTCAAGAGTAATGTTCTTGAGTTTGCCCCGCTGCATCATATTTTGCGTCTTGGTATCGCTCCACCAATGACGCACGGTTTCTAGAGCCAAATACGGACATACCGCGGAAGCCCCGTAGCCAATTAGACAGCCAAAGTGGTGCGTACTCCAGCATTGAGCGGTATCGACAATTAAAGATGCAAAGGCTCGCAGACCTTCTTGGATCAGGTGGTGGTGTACTGCTCCCACAGCTAACAGAGGTGGAATGTAGCTGTGTTCGGCGCTCAAAGAGTTTCCGGCGCGATCGCTCAAAATCAGAATTTCTTTGCCCGCACGCACCGCCGCCGCCGCTTGCTGGCACAAATTGCGAACCGCCGCCTCTAAACCTTCTGGCCCCTTTTCGATTTCAAACAGCGTCGAGAACTTCTCTGTTGCAAAAGAGGAAGTGCTGATCTGCTCTAGCGCTGCTTCATTTAGAACCGGAGACTCTAACTTCAGTAACCGCGCATACTCTGGTTCTACCTTCAACAGGTTTCCCCGCTTCCCTAAAGAAACCGACAGGGACATCACCATCCCTTCTCGCAACGGATCAATTGGCGGATTCGTCACCTGAGCGAAGCGCTGCTTGAAATAGTCATACAGTAAGTGCGGCTTGGAGGACAGCACCGCCAAAGGAATGTCATCTCCCATACAAAAGGTAGGTTCTTTCCCAGAAGATGCCATTTCCTCAATCACCATTTCCACATCTTCTGTGGTGTAGCCAAAGGCAATTTGTTCTCTCAGCAAGCTTTGAGAGTCGAGATTTTTCTCTTCGGTAAAAGGTACGTCGGGGAGATTTTGCCGATAAGATGCCAGCCACTCACCATAAGGATGAACAGCAGCGATGCGCCCCTTAATTTCCCAGTTTTTCTGAACTTCTTGAGTTTCCAGGTCAACGGCAATCATTTGCCCCGGCCCCAGCCGCCCTTTTTCCAGAATCTCTGCTTCTGGCAAATCGATCACACCAGCTTCCGAAGCTACCACAACTAATCCATCGCGCGTGGTGCAATATCGCGCTGGCCTTAACCCGTTGCGGTCGAGAGTCGCACCTACTTTCTTGCCATCACTGAATACCAGTAGCGCTGGGCCGTCCCAAGGCTCTTGAAGTCCGTTGTAGAATTCGTAAAAGTCCACAATTTCCGGATGATTCGCCAATTCCGGCTGATTCTGGTACGCTTCTGGCACCATAATCATTAAAGCTTCCAGAGGGCTGCGACCAGTACGAACCAGCAACTCTAGCACGCTATCTAGGTTTGCCGAGTCACTATTATCTAGATCGGTTAAAGGCTTGAGTTCCTGAATGCGATCGCCCCAAATTGGATGCGTCAGATTTGCCTCTCGCGCCATTATCGAGTTTATATTCCCCAACAGCGTGTTAATTTCGCCGTTGTGTCCCAAAAGACGCATCGGCTGAGCTAGAGGCCACTTAGGCAGCGTGTTGGTGCTAAAGCGTCGGTGATAGACAGCAAAAACACTTTCATAATTGGGATTAGTTAAATCTGTATAAAAGTCGCCCAACACCGCCGACCGCACCATCCCCTTATAAATAATGGTGCGATTAGAGAACGAACAAATGTAAAACTCGTCTGACCATTTAAGGGTACTGTTAGCCTCCAGATTTTTACCTATGCGGCGACGAGCCAAAAACAGGGCGCGTTCCAACTCATCCCCAGAACCATTTTTGGAAGTACATACCAGCTGCTCAATGTGGGGCTGGTTTTCTCTAGACTGCACCCCCAGCACTTGAGGCTGCACTGGAACCTCTCGCCACCCCAGTACAGTTAATCCTTCTTCTTCCAAGGTTTTGTTGACAATTTCCTTAGCAGTGGCTCTGGTTTCGGCATCTTTGGGTAAAAACACCATTGCCACCCCTGTCTTTTCAGTCGGCGGCATTTCTATGCCTTGGGTAGCCAACCACTCACCCAACAGCTTCCAGGGAATAGCAGTCATCAAACCTGCTCCATCCCCAGAATCCCCGTCGGCGCTGCAACCACCCCGATGTTCTAGACAAGTCAGAGCGGATAAAGCCTTTGCTACCAATTCATGTGTCGGGGTTCCCTTTTGGTTGGCAATGAAGCCGACACCGCAGGCATCCCGCTCTTCCACCAACCACCTTTGACCGGGATAGGTATCTGTCGCATTTACTGCTGTTGTCTGTTGTTGATTGTCATTCACGCGATGCTCCATGAGATAATCCACGTTCTTTACTTACTGATACAGGTTTACTGATTGAAGGTTGTTAATCCTGTGGCACGACTGTGCTGATCGCAGAATTAAAATTTGAAAAACTTTTGCCAAGACTTCGCCAATGTATTTAAACATCCCTCAGTCTTCTTTTGCCCTTGACTATTCTTTTGCTTCCATAGCCTTATTTATCTAAACTTAGATGCCATTTGACCATGAAAGCTGTAACTGATGAAACTTTTATGTTTCGGCTTTTCTGCCCCAGACCCAGGGGTCGCAAAACTTTTTGCTCTTGCGATCGCAATAATATACAAGCGTCTGCACGTAAGACGCTCTGCTGGCGGAGGGTTTGCCTGAAATGGCTACTGGTGCTGAAAAATGAACCTTGTTCTAACCCGATTCAGATGCCAGCCATCTACCAAACTTACGGATTAGATATTCTATCATTTAAAAGCAAAGTTCAACACAAATTTCAACGCTAAGACTTCGATCCGGGACAAACAAATTGTAGGGGCGAGATAAACGCGAAGTCTAGACTTGGCTATAGCCACCCAATTTTAGAGTCAAATATAGAGACGCGAGATGTCGCGTCTGTGCTTCGCCCCTAATGGGTTGTTGAACAAAGCGTCTTGCCGACCCCTGTGGTCTTGCCTCCTATTATGCGGCTAAAAAAGCTTTCTTTGGAAGATAAAGTCATTGTTTTTTGATACTTGCGTCCACATCTGGGTTATTTTAGAAATCTTGATGTTGTAGAGGCGCGCCATCGCCCGATCCGGGTGTATGGCAATACTCCTGTACAAATTTTTGAACCCTACCTCAAAGAGTGACTTTGCCGGATGATCGGGAGAACAACACCAGAAACTAAAACGGTTGGTGGTCTGGGGCTATTTGCCCCCAGCCGCCTGATAGCCTTCTCGCTCCCGTCAGCGATCGCAGCATCGCTTTACGCGACAAATGTTCCTATAGGAGCAGTTCCGAATTTACCCCCATCACGCCTTGTGGTATCAGCACCAAAGGCATCGCCTCAAATAAATCGGCAGGGTAGTCAAGTATCTATAAATGGTCGAACCTTACCCGCAGCTTGGAGCCAGTGGCAGCGGGGGACATCTGTACGCACGGGAATAAGCGATGCTGGAGTGGCTCAAACACTAGGAGTAGAGCTTTTAAACACCGGGGATTTAACCAAACAGCCGATACAGTGGTTTTCTGGTGCCAACCGGCTAATTTTGGCTACCTTTCCAGTAACACCGTACCGCTATCTAGATATTACTGATTTCGCGCTCAAAAACGGTTGGAAGACGCAAATAAAGGGCAACACGCTTTTAATTACCACAAAACCAGCGCGACTGGGGGACGTTCAACAAAGTCTTCAACCGTGGGGTTCGCGCCTTGTTGTCGATCTAGACCGCCCGGCCCCTTGGCAAGTCACTCAACAAGGTCAGAATTTAGTTGTCACAATCAACGCAGCAGCCCCTCCCGCCATCTTGCAGCGCTTCCCTCCCCCTCCTCCAGAACCTAAGCCAGAGACAGAGGTAGAGGGAATAAGAAATCCCCAGCCCCCAATCGCCAATCCCCAATCGCCAATCCCCAGCCCCCAATCCCCAGCCCCCAATCCCCAGCCCCCAATCCCTGTCGTCGAAAGCACTCAGAATCAAACCACGATTCGAGTACAAATCCCAGCAGGGCTGTATCCTCGCGTTTTCAGTTTGCCCTCCCCGAATCGCCTGCTGATTGATTTTCAACCAGAAGCTATGGTAGAACGAGATATTCTCTGGGCAGAAGGAATCCGTTGGAAGCAGCAGTATGTAGCCATTACTCACCAGTCATCAGCTAACGACTCCCCGCTGTTGGATGGAGGTAGTGTTAATCCCAAATCCCAAATCCCAAATCCCAAGTCGATTGACCGCTTCCCAGTCGCATCGCTGACTATCAATCTTCGTCAAAGAGGGCTAACCCTCAAACCAATCTGGAGTAACCCTAATAGTGTTGCAGGAATCGCTCCTCTGCTGAGGACAGCCCAGTTGTGGCAGGCTTCAGCAGCTATCAACGCCGGATTTTTTAACCGCAACAACCAACTGCCTTTAGGGGCAATTAAACGAGATGGTCGGTGGTTATCTGGGCCGATTCTGAATCGAGGCGCGATCGCTTGGAATGATGCTGGTGAAGTTAAAATGGGTCGTCTGAGCTACCAGGGAGTCTTGGATATCGAAAATTCCTCAAGCTTGCCAGTCCTTTTCTTCAACAGTGCTTATGTCCAAGGGGGAATCGCCCTTTACTCCTCTGAATGGGGAGGGGCTTACACTCCCCTGACTGATAATGAAACCATCGTCGTTGTCCAGAATAACCAGGTTATAAATCAGTTACCTGGAGGCATGGCTGGGAAAATATCATTTCCCATTCCGCCGGAAAACGGTTATTTGCTGACAATCCGAGGTAAAGAAACATCTCCAGTCGGGATCTTGAGTGTCGGCACCAGGGTGCGTATCAATGAGCTTTTTTCACAACCGGACTTTGTGCGCTATCCGCAAATTGTCGGCGCTGGGCCACTTCTGGTGCAAAATCGTCAAATTGTGCTAGATGCTAAAGCTGAGCAATTTAGCGATGCCTTTATCAAAGAAGCAGCTGTTAGAAGTGCGATCGCTACCACCGCATCTGGACAACTGATGATGGTTGCCATCCACAACCGCACAGGTGGAAAAGGCCCGACATTAGCAGAAACTGCTCAGATAATGCAACAAATGGGAGCTGTTGAGGCTCTTAATCTAGATGGTGGCAGCTCTACCAGCCTCTATCTAGGGGGACAACTTATTAATCGGCCTCCCACCACCGCCGCCCGCGTTCACAACGGTCTGGGGCTTTTCCTTCAACCGGGTTTGCGATCGCCTAGCAATTAAATTTTTAAAACTTTGCTAAATAAATTATTTAGCAGAGCTTATATAAAGAGTTGATGTAGATTCGCTTAATCGGCAAATTTACTGGTGACAGGCTTTAAAGATCGTTGTTATGTTTAGCTAGGGTTGCCTAAATGTGTTAGTTCTACAATTTTTAAGAGGATTACCTCTGCATATTTATATGAGCCCTGCTAAACCTACAGCGGTTCTAAGGAGAAAAAACAATGGCTAAAGCGCAAGAAGTTTCTCAAATTACTACTTTACCTCTTCCCAACTCCATGACTATCAATGGAGTTGCTGCAACTGAATTGCGGCCTTGGGGTTCCTTCACTATTCTGGAAGAAGGACGGGGCTATAAAATCAAGCGAATTGAAGTCAAGCCCGGTCATCGGCTTAGCCTGCAAATGCACTACCACCGCAGCGAACACTGGATCGTCGTTTCAGGCACAGCTAAGGTTACTTGTGGCGATAACGAACTGATTCTGGGCAGTAATCAATCTACCTACGTTCCCCAATGTCACACTCATCGTCTAGAAAATCCGGGTGTGATTAACTTGGTGTTAATTGAGGTTCAGAATGGAGAATATTTGGGAGAAGATGACATTGTTCGTTTTCAAGATGACTACGCCCGCACTCAGCCGTCCACAAAGTAGACTGGCGAATTTAACTGGGCAAATAGTTGACCCGATTGCCTAGTTTGGGTGTTTGTTTTAATACTCGCATTGTCTTAATTCGGCAATTGGCATCCTCAACGACCATAATCTTTGATTATGGTCGTTGATTGTGAGGAATCGCTTCTAAGGTTTCCTCCCTCAACAGGTGCCAACTAAATTCAGTGACCTCAACCCGTTTTAGCTGACGAAAATAGCTATCAGGGGAAAAGGGGTGTATCGAGCAGGTTATGCTATCTGGGTACAGATTTTTCTAGCAAGAGCAAAAATTAGGCTTTAAAACCTTTAAGGCTGACAAGCCGATTAAGCGCCTGAAGGACTACCCTAGAAGAACTGCCAGAACACCGCATCAACTTCATGCTGGGAAAAACGCTCAGTGGTCGCTACCAAATTGTGAAACACTTGGGAGGCGGAGGGTTTGGTCAGACTTACCTTGCCGAAGATAAGCAACTACCTGGAAATCCGCTTTGTGTTGTCAAGCAACTCAAGCCCAAGGCTACCGATCCGGGAACCTTAGAAGTAGCACGACGATTATTTGATAGAGAAGCCCAAGTTCTATACAAACTGGGTAAACACGATCGGATTCCCCAACTTTTGGCTCATTTTGAGGAAGAACAAGAGTTTTATCTAGTTCAGGAATTCATCGAAGGGGATGAAGTTAAGCAAGAATTACCAATAGGTAAGCAGTTGCCTGAGACGGAGGTAGCTGCTCTTTTGCACGAAATCCTAAAAATATTAGAGTTTGTCCATCAGCAGGATGTCATCCACAGAGATATCAAGCCGTCCAATTTAATCAGGCGCAAGCAAGATGGCAAGATAGTTTTGATTGACTTTGGAGCTGTCAAACAAGTTAGCACTCAGGCGCTTGCCTCTGAGGGGGAAACAACTTTAACAATTGCTATTGGTTCGCCTGGTTACATGGCGAACGAACAACTCGGCGGCAAACCGCGATTTAGTAGCGATATCTATGCTGTGGGAATCCTGGGTATCCAAGCTGTCACAGGTTTACAGCCGTCACAACTGCCAGAAGATACCCAAACCTGTGAGATTGTATGGCGCGATAAGGCTCAAGTCAGCCGGCAGGTTGCAGACATTTTAGACACAATGGTGCGTTATGACTTTCGCCAACGCTACCAGACGGCGACAGAAGCTTTGGAGGCGCTCCAACAGCTCAACGAGCTACCAACACGGCACATCATCCCGGATGCGATCGCTACTGGGACGCTTCCAACATCACCAACCAGACAGCAGTATACTTCCTTTGCTTCTCAAGATACGCTGCCTACTGAGCAACCACCAGCGATCGCTACTGAAACGCTTCAAAGTTCCAAAGCACTAATCTCAACATATCCACGAAAGCCGGAAACTGTTTTTTCTACTTTCCAAAATAAAGCACCTCTGCTGATTAAAATTGGCGCGGGTTTCGCTACTGCTCTAGCTCTAAGTGTAGGAATTTACTTTTTTCAAAAACCCAATAGCTTAGAAGATACAGCGCAAAAAGTTGCCTTAGTCAATACCCTCCCTGGCCATGCTGCTGGCATTACCTCTATCGCCCTCAGTCCAGATGATAAAATTCTGGCGAGTGGCAGTCTTGACCAAACTATCAAAATTAGAAATCTCCGTACAAAAGAAATAATTTATACCCTGAGTGAGCATACTGGGTATGTTTATTCTGTTGCCATCAGCCCGGATGGACAAACTCTCGCCAGTGGTAGTGCCGATCAAACTATCAAAGTGTGGAACCTGAAAACGGGTAAACTACTCCGTACCTTGTCTGGACATACGGGAGATGTTTATTCAGTTGCCATCAGCCGAGATGGACAAACTCTCGTCAGTGGCAGTAAGGACAAGACTATTAAAGTGTGGAACCTGAAAACAGGTGAGTTAGTGCGTACCCTAATCGGAACACAGCTAGAGGAGGGGGTTAGTGATGTCGCCATTAGCCCAGATGGTCAAACTCTGTCCGGTAGTAATATTTATGACATAAATGTTTGGAATTTGGTAACGGGTGAACTGCGCCGCACTTTTGGCGGGCATATCGAGGCAGTAAGTGCGATCGCCATTAGCCGGGATAGTAAGATTCTTGCCAGTAGCAGTCCCGACGGAACAGCAAAACTCTGGAATTTGGAAACGGGCGAATTGCTAAATACTTTCCCCCATGCGTCTAGATTACCAAATGGCTCTCTATCAGGGGGAGTTTATGCTGTTGCTATCAGTCCGAATGGTCGGATTCTTGTTAGTGGCAGTGGCGGTAATGAGAATACTATTAAATTATGGAATGTGCGGACTGGGGAATTAATTCGCACACTTGAAGGGCATTCTAAGACAATTTTTGCACTTGCTATTAGTCCCAATGGGCAGACGATTTACAGTGGTAGCCTGGACGGAACAATTAAGATTTGGCAATCGCCCTAAATTATCTGATTTTGAATGCAAGTATTTTAAAGCGTCAGTATTCATCGGGTAATGTTTAGCCGCTCAACCTAACCTACAATCTTTGACTAAGTAGCACCGAGCGATCACAGATTTTTTGTATTTCATAAATTTCAAGGCTAAACTAGCAGACAAGTATATTCAAAATTGAAAAACTGTCATGCTATTTAAAACGCTCAGCGGTCGCTACCAAATTGTGAAACACTTGGGAGGCGGCGGATTTGGACAAACTTACCTTGCCGAAGATAAACAACTACCAGGGAATCCGCTTTGTGTTGTCAAGCAACTCCAGCCCAAAGCTACCGATTCATTCACTTTAGAGGTAGCGCGACGATTATTTGATAGGGAAGCGCAAGTTCTTTACAAGCTGGGCAACCACGACCAAATCCCCCGGCTTTTGGCGCATTTTGAAGAGGATAAAGAGTTTTATCTAATCCAAGATTTCATCGAAGGTCATGAAATCAAGCAAGAGTTACCAAGCGATAAAAAGTTTAGTGAAACTCAAGTTATTGCTTTATGCCGCGAAATTTTAAAAATTTTAGAATTTGTCCATCAGCAAGATGTCATTCACCGGGATATCAAGCCTTCAAATTTAATTCGGCGCAAGCAAGATGGGAAGATAGTCTTAATTGATTTTGGAGCAGTCAAACAAGTTAGCACTCACGAAGGCAATAATGACGGAAATACAACTTTAACAGTTTCTATTGGTTCACCTGGTTATATGCCGAACGAACAACTCGGCGGTAAACCGAGGTTTTGTAGCGATATTTATGCAGTGGGGATGCTAGGAATTCAAGCGCTTACAGGGATAGCACCGTCCCAACTGCCAGAAGATCCTGCAACGGGTGAAACTATTTGGCGCGACAAAGTGCAAGTTAGCCAGCAGTTCGCCCAGGGTAAGAGCATCTTAATCAGTCTTGACACAAGGAATCAGAAGAATCTAAGGTAGGGTCAAGAAAACAAGAACTGAGAACTTGAATCATATAATCATCATCCATAGCGTCTCGTTTACTCTTTTGCCTGAGACTACGTTTGTAAGTCTGTTCTCGGTTAAGAGCATTGAGAGCAATGCGCCGTAGAAGAGCAAAATTCTGAGGACTGTGGAAAGAACGAATA
>NZ_JACJOY010000032.1:0-7296 GCF_014695815.1 Trichocoleus sp. FACHB-6 | reverse complement strand
TTCTACACCAAGAACGTTCTGTTGAATGAGGGGATTCGCGCTTGGATGGCTCCTCAAGATCAGCCTCACGAGAACTTTGAGTTCCCTGAAGAAGTTCTGCCTCGCGGTAACGCACTGTAAAAAAGCTGAAGGATGGGGGAGGGGATGAAGTATTCTCCCTGTCTTCTAAATCCCCTGCCGATGAGCAGGGGATTTTTTTTTTCTCGTTCGCTACACACAATCCGATTTTGTGTGTGCTATCTTAAATGAGGGTGATGAATTCGCAAGCGATAAACACCCTAATCCTTTTGAGACATCCAACCGCTAAGGTAGATAGGAGGTGATGCCCATGATTGATAGTAGTAAATTTATGGGTCATCAGGTTAGCGTCAACCGGCTGCGCGCCGGGGCTGTTCTCTAAAAGCCAGTTTTAATCCCCTTGTGGGATTAGAGCAGCGAAAGAGCTAGGCTGGCTAGGAGAATCTTCCGGCAGTCTGGTGCTAAACTGAAGACCCGACTAGACCGCTCTCACATTAAGTGTAATGGTTAATCCCAAATCACTTCCCGTGAGAGCGGATAGTTTTTTAAGGGGCTATGAATTAGTTAGACAGCAATTTGACGCACTTTTAAAGGCGCAGTTGCTCACAAAGGCGGAAATGCCTTCTGCCATCACTCAGCTATCAGGGGTGACGGTAGAAAGGAAAAAGATAAGATGCACCGGGAAATTTAAAGATTTTGCAGGAGCTATAACCTGCATCTAGCAGCATATGCAAAGCACTTTGTAAGTTATTGGAAGTGAGCTGAAGCGGCGAGACATCATCGCAACCGACTTTAGAGAGCGCCGCGCCCGACCAAATACAAACACAGGGGAGAAATCTATAGACTACGCATGATGGTCGTAGTTTTACGGAAAAAGATTTTGCTCTAGTACAAGCTATTAAAAAGTTAGAATAACCCTTGCAAAAATAGAAGTAAAATTCTAACATTGGCGTGATATAAGCATTTCATCATAAAGGGGATGATGTTAGGCTAATACCTGTGCTACGATTACATGAAAAATGAAAGAAGGGTGTCAATCTTTCTGCATAAGGTGTGAGGAAAAGAGGAAAGATGGCTAAGTTAACGTGGAAGTCTCTGCTAGTAAGCCCAGCCGTTTTGGGAGCAGCCTTGGTAGTTTCATCGGCAGCGATCGCAGCCGAAACTCCAGTGGTCATGGAAGCGATTCAGTCGCAAACGACAGAGGAGAAAGTAAAGGTATCGCAGCCAGTGGCAGTGGCAGCTGCACCGGAAGTAGCTGCAGAAAGCCAGTTGCCTGTGTTTTCAGAGAAATCTGGTGATGTGAAATTGCCAGAAGAGATGGCAGCTTCCCTCAGCCAAGCGACAACGGCTAACATTGAAGCCTCTGTCCCCGCGACACCCGTTAAGGTGGAAACGCCGGAACAGATGGCAGTGAGTGAGAGTCCAGAAACGGCGAAATCAGCCGAAGCTTTGAGTTCTGTACCTGTAACACCATCTGTAGTAAAAATACCAAACCAGGTGGCAAGAAGCGAGAGTCAGCAAGCTCTAGAAGCATTGCCTCGCACTTCTGTCCCGGCAATGCCAGCGACAGACTCAAGACTGGCGCAAACACCGTCTGGAGCGTCAACGGTAGATAACAGCACCGTTTTAGACCAAATCAACCGCTACAGCCGGGAAGGGAATAACTCTCAGAGTCAAGTAACTAACGTTTCCCAGCTGCGGGACGTACAACCGACAGATTGGGCGTATGAAGCGCTCAGAAGCTTGGTAGAACGCTACGGTTGTATCGCAGGTTATCCAGATGGCACCTATCGCGGCAACCGCGCTATGAGCCGCTATGAGTTTGCTGCTGGTTTGAATTCCTGTTTGCTGCAAATTGAAAAATTGATTGCTGCATCCACAGCAGATTTCGTCACCAAAGAAGATTTGTCCACACTACAGCGGCTAATCGATGAATTTGGGGCGGAACTAGCAACCTTGCGGACACGGGTAGACAACCTGGAAGCCCGCACCAAATTCCTAGAAGAAAATCAGTTCTCCACCACAACCAAACTGGTTGGGGAAGCCATCTTCGCAGTTACGGACAGCTTCGGTGAAGGTGTTGACGATAACACCGTCTTCGGCGACAGGGTGCGCTTAGACTTCCAAACCAGCTTTACGGGTTCAGATATCTTGCACACCCGTCTTGCTGCTGGAAACCTCAATGCCTTCAACGTAGCCGAGAATGGGCGAACATTTGAGGGCACCCAGACCTTTAACCTTGGCTATGGCGATGGCAACAACGACGTCGGCATAGACTGGCTGGCGTATGAATTCAACTATGGCGGTTCCAAAGTTTACATTGCCGCCACCGGAGGAATTCATGCCGACTACGTTCCCGTTTTGAATCCTTACTTCTATGACGGAGATGGGGGTAACGGTTCACTCTCAACCTTTGCACAACAAAGTCCCATCTATCGCATCGGTGGTGGTGCGGGTGCCGGGATCAGACTTGGTGTAGGAAGAGCGCCGCTGCTTGGCCCCACGTCACTAACTGTTGGTTATCTAGCAGATAATGCGAATAGTCCTAGTGATAAACAGGGTCTATTCAACGGTGACTACTCGGCTATAGCTCAGTTGAACTTTACCCTAAATGATCGCGTCGGCTTGGCTGCAACTTACGTGCACGGTTACCACAACCGGGGTGATGGAATATTCGACATTGGCGGAAGTCCTCGCTCGATTGGTAATAACCCAATCATAGGTAGTGGTGCGGCTAACGATCCACAAGAGGCATTTGGGACGGGCGCTCGCTTTCCATTAGTACAGGCGAGGGATACCGCGCTGATAACTAACTCCTATGGTCTTTCGAGTGCTTTGCGAGTGAGTGACAGATTCTCCGTGAGCGGCTTCGTTGGTAAGACTGATATTAGCGCCGTTGAGAATAGTACCAGAGGAGAGGTTTGGTACTACGGATTAGGCGTTGCTTTCCCGGATTTGGGTAAGCGTGGGAACGTACTAGGACTTTTTGCAGGCGTGCAACCATACCTTGCAGGTCTGGAAGTTCAAGGCAGCCCAGTAGGCATTAAGAGCGATCGCTCTTATCATTTTGAAGGATTCTACAAGTACCAGCTAACCGAGAACATCTCAGTTACTCCTGGTGTCATCTGGCTGACCAATCCTAACCAAAACGATGACAACAATGACGCTGTGATCGGTACCCTGAGAACTACATTCACCTTCTAGGCAATAATAGGCAACCAAAAAAGCCTATGCGTCTCGAAGTCAAATTATTTAGCCCCGTCTTCAGCGGGGCTTTTTTTATTTCTCGTTCCCTGGCTGAGCCTGGAAATTCCTTCTGCGTTAGCGAAGCGGCGGGTACGCGGCTGGAGGCTCACCCTAATAACGAGTAGAGGAGCGATCATATCAATAGCAATTTATCGAACAAGCGGCATTAAACCACCAAACCCCAGTGGAGAACCGGGGTATAATAGAGTTAACGATCCCTCACACACAATCTCAAGCTTGTGGAACTTTCCTGCAAAACTGAATATGCACTTCTAGCTCTATTAGAACTAGCTAGTCACTATCAGAACAGCGAACCGCTGCAAATTCGGCAGATTGCGGCTTGCCAAAATATACCTGACCGATATTTAGAACAACTACTGGCGACGTTAAGACGTGGTGGTTTAGTGCGTAGCCAACGCGGGGCAAAGGGTGGTTATTTGCTGGCGCGAGAACCCTGGAAAATTACGCTTTTAGAAATTGTGAATTGTTTAGAAGGATTGGAACCCAAACCAACTGAAAACCATGCCAATCCCAAAACGGTAGAGAGTGCGGTAGTTACGGAAATATGGCAAGAAGTGCATCAGAAAGCTAACTCAGTTTTGCAAGGATATACGCTTCAAGATTTGGCTCAGAAGCGAGATTCCAGGCGACAGTTGGACATAATGTATTACATCTAATATCGACTCACTTACCCACTTACCCGCCTGGAACTCAAGTTCCAGGCTAATAGCGAAAGTCCGTTAAAATGGACTCGATTCCCAAAAAAGAGGAAGACTATTAATGGCTCTGTGGCGACTTTATTATCATCTTGTTTGGGGGACAAAAGCTGGTCAAGGTCTGATTACTTGTGAAAGAGAATCCTTATACAGTTATGTCATTGGTAAAGGTGACATACTGGTTACTATTATTCATGCCATTCGTGGAATAGAAAATTATATTGATCTGGTAGCTTTTATTCCACGCACAGTTTCAATTGCTGATTTTGTTGAAAACATTAAGGGGAGTAGCAGTCATCAGTTGAATGAATGATAGCCTACCGAATTCCCGATCATCATTGGGATAGCAACGCAGATATGGGCTATTTTCGCTGGGTAGTCAACAACTCGATAAAGCTATAGCCTACGTTAGAAACCAAAAAGTACATTATTTACCCGGAACTACTATCGTGTCTTTGGAACGAGACAGTGAACAAGAGGATAAATCGATAAAAAAAGAAGCAAGTAAAAGGTGAACCAATGAATCTGATGACAATTAATCGAATTGTTGAAGCAGTCCGTTTTAACGGATCGCTATTAGTCTGGAAATTAATTTTCAGGCGGGATGGCGGCAAAGTGAAGTGGATTCATCAACCACCTGCAAATGAATTTGCAGGCTAATAGCTAAAGTCCTTTAAAACGGACTAGATTATTTGGCATTGCTGTATCCTTACCAGATCACGACTTACCACTGACAAAAAACAACTACTTAAACCTATGCGGATTGCACAAAACATTACAGAATTAGTCGGTCGGACTCCTTTAGTTCAGCTGAATCGTATCCCCCAATCAGAAGGCTGTTTGGCTCGGATTCTGGTGAAATTGGAGGGGATGAACCCAGCTGCCTCGGTGAAAGACCGCATTGGGGCGAGCATGATTAATGTGGCAGAACAGCAGGGGCTGATCCATCCAGGCAAAACAATCTTGGTAGAACCGACTTCCGGAAATACTGGCATTGCTCTGGCGATGGCATCAGCGGCGAAGGGCTACCAGCTGATTTTGACAATGCCAGACACTATGAGTACAGAACGACGGGCGATGTTGCGGGCTTATGGGGCGCAATTGGAACTGACTCCGGGCATTGAAGGGATGAGCGGCTGTATCAGGAGAGCGCAGGATATTGTAGACAATACACCCAATGCGTATATGTTGCAGCAGTTTAGCAACCCAGCCAACGTCCAGATTCACCGGGAAACCACAGCGGAGGAAATTTGGGAAGATACAGAGGGGCAGGTGGATATCCTGGTAGCTGGAATTGGCACTGGCGGGACGCTGACGGGTGTGGCGGAAGTGATAAAGGCACGCAAGCCGAGTTTTAAAGCGATCGCAGTCGAACCGATCAACAGCCCAGTTTTGTCCGGCGGTCGCCCTGGCCCTCATAAAATTCAGGGGATCGGTGCTGGGTTTATTCCCCAAGTCCTCAACGTGAAGATGATCGATGAGGTGATTACTGTGACAGATGACGATGCGATCGCCTACGGTCGTCGTCTCGCCCGTGAAGAAGGTCTGCTTTCCGGCATCTCCACAGGTGCAGCCCTAGCTGCTGCCATTCGCGTCGCCCAACGTCCCGAAAATGAAGGACGACTGATTGTTATGGTTCAGCCCAGCTTTGGAGAACGCTACTTAAGTACACCCCTATTCCAAGATCCAGAACCGCGTGTGCCAGCTGTGGTGAGTTAACGCTAAAGTAGCGATTAGCGGTCAAATGCTAATTGCTAGTGGCTAATAGCTAAGAACAAACAGTGGTGGGTAATCAGAAAGAATCTAGCCAATTACCAATTAGCTATTAGCCATTAGCCATTAGTAACTGTACTATTTCCATGACAGATTCTAATTACTACGACACCCTCGACGTTAGCCCTAGTGCGACAGGGGCAGAAATAAAGCAAGCCTATCGGCGTCTAGTAAAGCTGTTTCATCCGGACAGCCATTGCGAAACAGCTAATCACGAGCAGATTGTCCGGATTAATGCCGCTTATGAGGTACTGGGCGACCCGCACCAAAGGCGATCTTACGACCAGCAGTTGCAGCAACGCTCTAGGCAAGAGCAATATGTTGCTAAACAACACCAGCAGCGAAGTCCCTACCAGACGACCTATCAAAGGACTTCGTATCGACAACCGTCAGCCAATAACGCCCAGAAACGATCCTACGGGTATCGGCATTTCCAAGATGCTGACGAGCAACTTCAGCAATGGCTAAGCCAAGTCTATGTGCCAGTCAACCGCCTGCTGTGTCGCATTCTCAATCCTCTAGCAGAGCAACTAGATCAACTTTCAGCCGATCCTTTTGATGATGAATTGATGGAAGTATTTCAGGCTTACCTGCAAGACTGTCGCAACTACCTCAAACAAGCTCAGCTGGTTTTTCGTTCTCTACCTAATCCTGCCAACGTTGCGGGGGCAGCTGTTCACCTGTACTACTGCCTTAATCAAGTGGCGGATGGCATTGAGGAGTTAGAGTTGTTTACGCTCAACTACGATGATGGCTACCTACACACTGGTCAAGAACTTTTTAGAATTGCTACTGGTTTGCACTGCGAAGCTCAATATGCTGTCAAGGACATTGGGTAGATAAAAATTGAAGAATTGCTCATCTAATGTCCGCTTGAATACGTATGTTATGCGTATGGTTGGGAATTTGTAATGGGTGGATTAGCTTATTATCTATTCCTAACCGACGATAGCAGTTCTAAATACATCGTAAAATTTCTTTCTATAAGAATCGCGGTAGTGCATCAGATTATTGTGGGGTAAGTAGCGAGATCATCCCAACTCCAAGGACGCTCGGCTAAGCCTGCCCGTTGAGCCGCCGTTGTCTTCAACCGACTATGCGACCAAATCCAATTGAAATAGCTCACCACTAATCGCGTGGTCACTTTCGTCTGCTCCCACACCTTGCCAAACTTGTTCTGCCGTCGATGCCATCTTCTAGTTTGTTGCCTGACAATACCATTGGTGCGCTCCAGTCGTTGGGTCTTGTCCTTGCCAATGTAATGCAGCATTTCAGGTGGTAGTACCCGGTCATACCCTCCCCAATCATCACTATTCCAGCGCTTGCAACTTGTCTTACCTTCAGTACTGACAACGAGTTCCTCAATAGACCTCTTGCAAAAGTCGCAGATGGGGTAATATGAGGACTGAAATTATGCGTTCGCTCTCCCTTAATCATAAGAATCACTTATCTTATTCAATGCGAGCCTTAGTTCGTAATTGTAAAGTCCCGCTATCAGATTAAACCTTAAACCAAATCTTTTTCGGCGATTTCTATAACGGTC
>NZ_JACJOY010000031.1:0-66873 GCF_014695815.1 Trichocoleus sp. FACHB-6 | reverse complement strand
TAGGTCTTTAACTCTTACCCTAAACGTAGTGATTTAACACTTAGACTGGTCAACTAGGCTCTTTCAAGCCCCCCCTAGAGTCGGTACTCCGACTTAGCGGTGGGTAGTTGACGCCGATCAACACACTGATTTTGCTGCTGGACTATTTCTCACTCGCATTGAATGGCAATTAGAAGACTTTAATTTGCCGCGAGAGTATATTGCTCCAGCATTCAATGCGATCGCGCAACCTCTACAAGCTAAATGGCAGCTGCACTTTTCTGACACAGTGCCTAGAATTGCCATCTGGGTAAGCCGTCAAGATCATTGTCTATTTGACCTAATTTGGCGACATCGCGCCAAAGAATTCTCCGCCGAAATTCCGCTAATTATCAGCAACCATCCCGATTTAAAAGATGTAGCCGCTCAATTTGGCATCGACTATCATCACATTCCGATTACCAAAGGAACCAAATCCGAGCAAGAAGCTAAACAATTAAACTTATTAAAGCAATATAACATTAATTTGGTTTTACTGGCAAAATATATGCAAATTGTCAGCCCGGAATTTATCGCCAAATTTCCGCAAATCATCAACATTCATCACTCATTTTTACCTGCATTTGTAGGAGCCAATCCCTACCACAAAGCTTACGAACGCGGCGTCAAAATTATCGGTGCTACAGCACATTATGTCACCGCCGACTTAGATGCAGGCCCAATTATTGAGCAAGATGTTGTGCGAGTCAGTCACCGAGATGAGGTTGACGATCTAATTCGCAAAGGTAAAGATTTAGAGCGAGTCGTGTTAGCAAGAGCAGTGCGATCGCATTTACAAAACCGCGTATTAGTCTACGGCAATAAAACAGTAGTATTTGAGTAAATGCTGAGCAACCGATAAAAAACACGCACCCAATATGCAAGGGTGCGGATTATCAAAGCGCGATCGCAATCAATTGTAAAACTACTTAGCCGATTTGAATTTGCGCTTCAACACTGAACCAACGCCTAAAATACCAAAGGCTAAAACACTTAAAGCAGAAGTAGGTTCAGGAACTCCAACGCGGACATTATCAATGCCGATAAAAGCGGCACCATCATCATCGCTTCCAGACGCAACCAGCCGGAGTTCATCAAACTTCACGCCCGAAATTGAGAGCGTAGAATGCAGCAGGGGGCTAGTTTCAATCACCCCGAAATCAGCTAATGCTACTGAGTTACTTTGTACCAGGTTTCCATCTAAAAACGCCTCTAGAGTCAGAAGGTTATTTGAAGGAGAAAATAACTGACTGAAGACATCTAGACTTGCAGATGATTCCACTTTGCCCGTAGTAATCCGAGTTGAACCAAATCGCCCAAAGCTGGCTTCGGCTCCTTCTGCATAGCCACCAAAGGTGAGGTAATTGGAAGCTGAAAAGAAGTTCCCTAGATAATCTTTCGTAGTACCTTCTATAGAGAAAGTAGTTTCCTCCGGGGAAAGACCTGTATCTAAGTCAAAGAAAGTAAGTTCATCGTCAGTAATCGTTGTATTTGAAAACCCTTCTAAAAAACCATCAAACGTTGCCGTTGCCGCCAGTGTAGGAGAAGCAAATGCTACAGAAGAGACAATCCCAATCGCAGAGAGTCCAGCGTAGAAATGGGAGCTGATAGCGCTTTTGTTTTTGAGCATTGTGTATTTCCTCACGTCAGAAAAATTTGGTGAAATGTTGGTATTTGCAATACGCGCCGGATCGAACTAAACACGCATCGCGCCCGGTCGCCCGTTTTCAACGACAAACGAAGCTAGGGTGCTAATAGAAGCATTCGGGTCGAGAATGGTTGAGACTACGCGGAAATCGGTCTGCCAAGCGTTGCGCGTCAGATTGCAACGGACATAGCCCCGGTATTGCCCATCGAAGAACTTAGTATGGGGGTTTTCAGGCAATGCTGCTTGAACTGTGGCAATGGCTGCTGTTGGGAAATCAGAGGTGATGGACGTTCCCACAAACTCAGTAGCGACTGTTGGCGAGGCTGGGTTTTGGAAGTCGGTCTTCAAGTCGTGTACCCAACTCGAATGAATATCGCCAGTCAGCACAACTGGATTATTCGGCTTGCGGTCTTTGATAAAGCCAAGGATACGGTTGCGAGAAGCTACGTAGCCATCCCAAGCATCCAAGTTGAAAATTTCAGGTGATCCAGCAACAAAGTCATATTCCGCCATCATCACCTGCTGCGCGATGACATTCCAGCGAGTCTGCGACTTGGATAATCCTTGGAGTAGCCACTGCTCTTGCTCTCGACCCGTCATGGTGGCATCAGCAGCGAAAGCTTCAGCGCAACGGGGTTTAAATCCGTCGCCGCACGGCTGATCGCTGCGGTACTGACGGGTATCCAGCACATTGAACTCGGCTAAATCCCCAAAGGTCAAACGCCGATAAAGCCGCATATCCGCACCTTTTGGTAGGGCTGCGGCACGTAGCGGCATATGCTCGTAGTAAGCTTTGTAGGCGTTGGCTCTACGATTTACAAACGCCTGCGGACTTTGACCGTCTTCGGGTATCAAGTCAGCGTAGTCGTTTTCAACTTCGTGGTCATCCCAAGTGACAATCCAGGGAAACGCCGCATGAGCCTCCTGTAGGTTTGGATCGGTTTTATACAGTGCGTGGCGGTTGCGGTAGTCGCTAAGACTGACGATTTCCGGACTGTTATGTTGACGTGGCCCAATAGCTAGCGGCCCGTATTCGTAGATGTAATCCCCCAGGTGAACAACAAAGTTCAGGTTTTCCTCAGCCAAATGTTTGTAGGCTGTGTAGTAGCCGTTTTGCCAATCTTGACAGGAGGCGAAGGCAAAGTTTAGTTGGTTGATGGGAGTACCGAAGGCGGGTGCGGTGCGAGTCCTTCCAATGCGACTGACTTCGTTACCTGCTTTAAACTGATACCAATACCAGCGATCCGGCTGCAACCCCCCAACGACGACGCGAATCGAGTGACCCAGTTCTGGGGTAGTGATCGCAGTTCCCCGCAACACAACTTTACTCATGTTCTCGTCGGTGGCAATTTGCCACTGTACCGGGACATTCACCGATGGCATCCCGCCTCCATTAAGCGGATCGGGAGCTAACCGCGTCCACAGCACAACACTGTCTGGAAGCGGATCGCCGGAAGCTACACCAAGAGTAAACGGATAGCCGGAAAACCTCGGCTGGGCAACGACTCGACTAGAAAATTGAGTAGCGATCGCTAGTCCAGTCAATGCCCCACCACCAACCAACAAGCCCCGCCGTCTCAACCGAGTTGATAACAAACGCTCGAAATCAAAGCCATTCATAGAATACCTTTGCTACTTTTTTGCTAAAGAAAAAACTGACAAAAACGCAGGCTGTTGAGCATCAAAATTGCATAAAGCCATCGACAGTGCTTAAGTAGCAACCAACGTACAGACAAAACTAATCCCGCTACTATTGACAAACACGCTGATTTATGCAAATTGAATGCCCAACTGCTGAAGCGTGGAACCTAGACGCGCTTTACAACTCCTCGATCCGGTAACTCAAAGGAAGCTGCTGTGGTTATAGGTGTATTGGGGTCAGGTACCGTCGTTCTACCGGGCGCAGACTCAGGCAGCAGTCGGAAGTCAGTCCGCCAACGTTCGCGGTTGAGGTCGCAGCGGACGTAGCCACGCTGCCGACCGTTGAAATACTTGACCCACGGACTTTCTGGCAGAGCCGCCTCAATGCGATCGCTAGCACCGAAGCCAGAGGTGATGGAAGTACCCACGAATTCAGTACCCACGGTGGCAGAGTTGGGATTATTGAAATCCGCTTTCAGGTCGTTAACCCAGCTTGAGTGAGTGTCACCCGTGAGGACGACGGGATTGGATGGTTTGCGTTGTTCCAGGAAGTTGAGTACCCGGTTGCGGGGAGCCACATAACCGTCCCAAGCATCGACGTTGAAAACATCCTCCTCACCTGCTGTCCAGTCGTGCTGGGCAAAGACGACCTGTTGGGCAAGAACATTCCAGCGCGATCGCGAGCGATCTAAACCCTGGAATAGCCACTGCTCCTGCTTTTGACCTGTCATTGTGGCGTTTGGGTCAAAAGCTTCGGCACAGCGCGGCTTGATGCCGTCGCCACAAGGCTGATCGCTGCGATACTGACGGGTATCCAGTACGTTGAACTCGACTAAATCCCCAAAGCTCAGACGGCGGTACAGCTGCATATCAATCCCCTTAGGCATGGAAGATTGGCGCAGGGGCATATGTTCGTAGTACGCCTTGAAAGCGTTAGCGCGTCGAGCCAGAAATGCTTGCCGTGACTGTTTTTCAGGGTCTTGGGGTATCTCGTCTGCCCAGTTGTTATCTACTTCGTGATCGTCCCAAGTAAAAGTCCACGGAAAGGCAGCGTGAGCGGCTTGTAAATTTGGATCGGTTTTGTAAAGGGCATGGCGGTTGCGGTACTCTTCTAATGTCACCGGCTCCGGCCCATTGTGAGAACGGATTGCCTGCGGATTCCCTGCTCCCTCGTAGATGTAATCACCCAGATGCACAACCAGGTCGAGATCCTCTTCAGCCATGTGTTTATAGGCTGCGAAATAGCCAGCTTCCCAAAGCTGACACGAGGCGAAGGCAAAGCGGAATCGATCAACGCGAGAACCGAGAGCTGGAGCTGTGCGAGTCCGTCCTATCTGACTAACTTCCGAACCCGCTTTGAACTGATACCAGTACCATTGGGCAGGTTGGAGTCCACCGATAACCACCCGAATCGAGTGACCGAGTTCTGGAGTAGCGATCGCAGTTCCCCGCAACACCACTTTACTCATGTTCTCGTCGGTGGCAATTTGCCACTGCACCGGGACATTCACCGATGGCATCCCGCCTCCATTTAACGGCTCGGGAGCTAACCGCGTCCACAGCACAACGCTGTCGGGAAGCGGATCGCCGGAAGCTACACCAAGGCTGAAAGGATAGCCGGAAAACCTCGGCTGGGCTACTACTCGGCTAGAAAATTGAGTGGCGATCGCCAGTCCAGTCAGGCCACCCGCGCCAATCATAAACCCGCGCCGTCCCTTTCGGGTTGATAGCAAGCGCTCACAATCAAAACGATCCATAAACACCCCTCAAAATTGGTAATTGCTAATAATTTGTAGGTTGGGTTGAGGAACCTCACCTAACTTTTCGTGCTGGATTTGTTCCTCAACCCAGCCTACTAACTCAAATTTGTTCTCTTTTTTCTTCGCTGCAACAAACATCCCATGCCAAAAATTGCCAACAGCGTTAAACCGTTATTCCTTGGTTCAGGAACCGATTTCAAGCTGTTTTGACGCGGATTAAAGCTAGTAATATCAATGAGTAAAGGATTAGGGAAAGCATTTGCTATGTTTTCCCAACCCACAAACTTAAAGTTACTGCTGACATTCTCAAATTCTTGGTCTTCCTCATCAAAGAACAAGACTTCTGGATCGTTAGAACCATCTTGAGTGACGAACAAACCAAAGGGGAACTTAGACCCTAAAGGTACATTAATTACAGCAGCACCATCAGATTCTTGCACTGCATCAATATCCCCAAAAGCCCCTACACCAAAGCTACCCAGATAATCGTTACCGGCTGCACGGTTGTAAACAGCAAAGGTATTATCGCCTTGGCTAGAAGCCAGTAGATAACCTTTACCATCGCCGCCATAATATATAGTTAAACCCTCAACATCCGCCTCTAAATTGCTACCTTCTGGCTTAACTGCATCGATGAGAACGCCATTGCTGCTGGATGGTTCGGCTGAAAACTTCCAAATGCCCCTATTTTCTTGACCTACGTAGAGATAGCCCAACTCATTATCTGCTACCATACCTTCTACTTGGGCATCTTCTAATTCTCCTCCTTCGGGAATGGGAAGAGTGAGCGATCGCACGCTCTTAGCACTCACTTTACCTGAGCCATTGTCAAATAGTTCTAGCTGAGCAACATTACCCGTTTCTCTCTGGGAGACAAAGACGTAGTTTTTGTTAGAAAATGGGCTTACATACGAGGTTAGACCGTAAGCAGTGGTGCTACCGTTCGATGATTCTCCTACTGGGGTGAAGATGGTTCCCAGATCGGGTGCAGCGACGTTTTCTAAAAGGCGAGTTGTCGGGTCAATTTTGAAGATGGCGAGGATGTCATTAAGTCGGTCGGATGCGATCGCTAAGTCAACTGACTGACCACCGAGATTGAACCCATACAACAAATCGACGTTATTGTATCGCACATCGCCAGGTAGTATAGATTGCAGCAGCTTTCCCTCTAAGTTGTATACCCCCAGTCCCGCATTTTTGAGAGTTCCCAGAACCAAACTCAACGATGGATCGGTTGGGTGCAGCCAAATAGCCGGGTCATCCGCATCACCAGGCGGGTCTACAATCTCGTCTAGGACTTCCGGCGTTTCTACTATTGGACCCACCAAACTTACTGCCGCAGCCGCCCCTGTGTCCGATAATACACACAGAACTACTAAGCAGCTAGTTATGATAGGCGCGATCGCTCTCTCCCAATTGCCTTTCCCCATGCTTCTCCTCATCAAGACGCACCCCTCACTCAGCAATACATAGTGTTTTTACTGAGGGTTTTTCAGCTTAGGTTGATAACAATCCGTAAATCTACGGGTTGTTATCAACCTAAGCCTATGGTCAAGACATTAGGGGAAGGTTATCTGCGTGTAATGGGAGTAATAAGACGGGTCATCTTCACGAAAACTTCACAATCAAGCCGCTGATCCAGCACAAATATGAAGTTATCGCGATCGCGTCAATTTCCTCCTGTATAATTAGCAACGCTAGCTTCTAAGTAAAGAATGAAGCGTATATCGAAAAGAGCGATCGCACTTGCAAAATCGAGTGTTGGTGTACGGTAATACAACAGTAGTGTTTGAGTAAGCGACCGCGCTGTAGCATTGAAGATAACTAGAGAGCGATCGCATTCTAAGGATGCAAGGGTTTTACTATTGAGTTGGCGAAGGCTTAGGCGAAGCCATAAGCTTTTTAGTTTGCACAGCTTTAGGCGAAGATGTAACCTTTTCTGGAACAGTTAATCTCTCTAAATTACGTTCAATACCAGTAATGCGCGTAGCATCAAAGGCAATGGGAATTTTATTTAATTCAGCCATTTTCTTGTCTACATAATGAATAAAGCGATTCGTTTCTGTGGGACTAAACGCATCTGGTTTTGCCGGATCGCCACCAATAGTTCCACCAGTAGCTAAGTAGCTGCGTACCTCGTTTCTTAAAGAGATATGTTCCAGATATAAATCCCGACTTGCTGCGCTACTTTCATCATGCTTAAAAATTCCCGGTAAATCTCCGAAATAAATTACAGCACTGGATGTGACAATGAAGACATTTATTAAAGCATTATTAGCTTTCTCCCATCCCAATTTACTAATAAAAAACAAACAAATTCCAGCCACTAAAGCAGAAGCTGATGTTAGGGAAATTGACATATAGTAGTGCTTGTAGAAAAAGACCATCATCGCCGAATATCGATTAATTCGTGACTGAATTTCATTAAGTTGTTCGGCTAGTCTTGCTCTGTCAGATGGGCCGGGTTTTAAACCATTATCAACTGGGCTAAGTTCTTTTTGAGGACTTAGCCAATTATTTGCTGTTTTATCTGCATACCATTCCAGCGAAAAGTAACCAAGTCCAATTAAGATTAGCAAACCGTTTGTAATTAAAAAATGTCCTAAAAGAGTTGGTTGTTGATTCCGTCTTCCCGTAAATGAATTCCAGAAAAATTGGCGAAATCCGCTCCTATTTTGAGGGACATTTATTGTGCTAGTTTAAATAGGTGAGTTTGTCTCTACGTTGAGATTTTCGGAATTGTCTGCTGATGCCATTTTTTTTACCTTGTGCAATATAAAAAGTTCTAAAGAACGGATGCGATCGCATCCCTGATTTTTTGCCACTTAAGGAGATGTAGGGTTGGGGTTATCTGATGGTTTTGGATTCGGAGGGGGTTGGAGGTTGGTGTCGTCTGGTGGTGAATTTAAACAGGTCGTCTTCTCCAAAACTTCTAGAGGTGATGCCCCCACAATTTGCTGAGATAACTCAGGAGAAGACGGGGCGTTAGCAGCTTCACTTACCGCTACAGTCAAAATTCTCTTGCCTACTTCACTCGTTAGCCACCTCGCTCCTCCGAGGCCAATAATGACTGCACCAGCAACTTCTGAAAGTCTTAAGTAAGACACCTGTGCAGGCACTTCGTTTCCAGACGTCCGTCCAAGTACAATATTCGTAGCAGACGGTCCATATACTCCCCAAGAGATAAAACCTGCAATAGCGCCAGTCAAAATATTCCCTACAGCTCCTGGAAGGAAAATGTGTTTGCCATTGACTTCCTTTTTACCAGGCAAGATAAACCCGTTATCGCTGATGAGAGCATTGAATGCGCCACCTATTGCTCCAGCAACAGTAACAGTCAGCATAAGTTGCCACATAGGTACAGATTGTGGATTATTATTCCCGTTGACGTTAGCTACGGCGCTGGTCGTAGAGGGGATCGTAGAAGGTGCTTTGTCGCTAACTTGGGCAATTCTAAGCGATGACGAGGAATTGGTAACTAGCAACGTTGAAGAAGTAGAGTTACCAGGAGTAGCGACAGTAGGACTAACTAGACTAATAGCCCAAACTGTACTAGAAGCCGTAAGAATCATTAAAGGTTTCAACATGATGAGATTACTCGATTAATCTGATTTGATTGGTAAAGGATTTGGAGCAAGTCATTTTTATAAGGACAGTGCTGTTTGTACTTACAGAATCAAGTGTTGGTCTAGGAAAATTGGATGGTGATATTCGATTACTCGATCGCACTTTCACTATTCCTGCTATTCAGTAGACTTCTTGGAAAAAGTCACATAAATCTATGTCTGTGTAAGACTTATCACCCTTGTCTTTGAGATTTATGCAAAAAGTCTGGTGTTATGGTGATGGCTAGTGCGATCGTGCCTTGCCTGTTTGGGGAGGCGATCGCATCTTTATTAGCGCGATCGCCACGCAAGCTTTTAAGGAAATTCGTTCTAGAAAGGTGGGCAGCGATCGCCCTACTAGCTAGGCTGGAAATTGCCTTACCAAATCATCTCCGGGAATGATTGTTGTTACGAATCTGTAGCCCTTATTGAGTTGGTAACGCTTATCTTGCTTAATCAATGCCATGAAATCTCTGTGACCTTGCCGGGTGCGTCCCACAAGACAGCCAGCACCAGCCATACCAATGTTATTGCGAGGCAAGTCATAACCCCAGTGCTGGTTGATGTGAAACATACCTGTGTCTAAAAAGTCGCCCGAACGAATAAAGTCTTTGTTTTTGTCTCGATAAACAGAGACGGGTGACACCTGCTCCAAAGCTTCGTGTGGCTCAGCACCACTACCCCAATGAGTACCGACTTTCCAAGCTTTATACTGCCCAAAAGCAATCCGAGCCGCTCCGAATTCTTTGGCTCGTCCTTTCATTGGATTCAGGGTGTAAGCAGTACCAGGTTCTGTGGTGCCTTCCCAGTTCTGCCTGAGAATGGGTACTTGATTCGGAATTTCAATTACCATGCGGCGATCGTTGAAATGGTTAGGAGCATCGCTACTTAGGCTACCGTCCGCATCCATGCCCTCAACATAAACAATGTTGTACCTTTGCGGTCCCACGGAAACGCGGTAGTTCATTTTCAACATATAGCGGATGATGCGGGCTTCCAAATTATTTTTGGTTAGATCCACTTCAGGCTTGGGGACGACTGAGGGAGGAGTTTCAATCAATAGCCTGGCTGTTACTAACCCAAGAAACCCTCTTTCCTCCGCCACTGCTGGCTCAGACGTCTTCATTACATCCTGAAACTCAACCAGAGCGTCAGAGGAAATTGGACCAAACTTGCCATCAACAGGCGGATCGAGAAACTTAAGCCAAATCAGAACTTCTTGAATATGTGTGGCTAATTCTTCGTCAGAAGCGATCGCTTCAATGCCATAGTCCACACTCTGGTTATTTAGTCTGGCATTGTAGAAAGTTTGCAAACGCATGGCTCTAAACCTCCAAAAGAATAGGTGATATGAGTGCTAAAAAAAGACAGTCAGCAAAGGTTGAATTTCTAATCAAAGCTCTACGGTGAACGCCTTAGTCGATCGCAAAGCTTGTACTTAAGGCGGAAGGAATATCCAAAAACCACTGCGCTATTTCTGTTGAGTTTTATTCCTGAAAATGGCTAAGCGATTTTTGGACTAGGTTCTTAGGACTGTTCAAAGGATGGGTGCTGCAACAGGAGTTGTCGATGCTGGCTGTGAAGACCCGCTCAATGGAGTCCAACCTGGTAGCTTCTTGTGTGCATCCAGTGCCGCCCAAGTCAGCGGTCCCACATCACCATCGTCATTCAGCCCCACGCTTCTTTGAAACTTCATGATGATGCGCTCTGTTGTCGAGTCAAAATTGTTATTAACACTGAGGGGTCCAAATCCACAGCCATTAACTGTGTGTTGAGCAACACCCACCCAAAATCCTTTGTCACCGACACGGAGGATCGGTCTTTGCCCATTTGTCAGTGCAGGTACAGTAGGTTGTAATGTATCGAAGCTGATATGTCCGAGTTGTTCGATTCGCTTGAGGATGGCAGCGACTCCTACCTGTGCAGAACCTGCATTCGGGTCGAAGCGACCATCTGCGGTGAACTTGCCTTTAGTCCAGTGATTAGTCTTAGACCAGAGATAAGGCGAACGTCGCGGCGGTGTCGAGTTGCGCCCGGCACCTGTCTGATAACCCCAGCCGTTGTATCTCTCGCAGTACCAGAGGATTTCTTCTGGAGTATCTAAAAAATTCACCTGATCTGTGCGTTTCATTGCCAAAGCATCAGCAGCCGACTCTTCCCAGGTAAAGGGAGCAGTCCCTGAAATCGGTCTTCCGGCTGGAACGTTCTTGGTTCTAGCGCTGAGAGAATCGCCGTTGTGGAGATGCCCGTTAAAGGAAAGCGAAGCTTCAAGATTATGAATAGCAGCAATAACGGGCCACCACACGCCACTCTCGCGCTGCGCCTGTTCGTACCGACCTCGGTTGGACATAATCTTGGAAACAACTGCATCAGTAGCGTTTAAATCGGTTATCTTGACCGTGCGCCAAAGTTGCTGATAAATGTCTTTTATTTCTGCAAATAGCATTGTCTTTCTTTTTAGGTGGCTAAGGTTTTCGTTTGTGCATAAGCCCAAGTTAAGCTTTCTGTACTAAGCTTGACAGTCGGAAAATGTCATGAGATTTGTCAGCTTAATGTCAGATCAATGTCATAAAGAGGACAGGATAAATACTGACAATTCGCTGACAAAAAGCCACAATAGATTTTTTAGAGAAACTTTCAAGCTTTTGCACGTAATCATTGAGCGGGTGTTTGAAGCTAGAAATTTAGCTATCTCAATCGGGCAATGCAACTACTACCCGCTGTTCGTCGAATTTAAAATCGCTCACATTTACTTCTGAGGCAAGTTTTAATAAATGACTGTTGAAGAAGCGCTAGAGATTGTAGAGAGCGTTCTAGCTCAAGGACGCTTAAATAAAGTTCAAAAAATTGTGTTTGAGGAATCTTGGAAAGGAGAGTCTTACGAGGAGATTGCAAAAAACTTTGATTACGACGCAGGTTACGTCAGAGATACAGGTTCTAAATTGTGGAAGTTACTCTCAGAGCCATTTGGAGAGAGGGTGACAAAAAATAATTTTCAGTTAGTCTTGAAGCGGTATTCGCCCTGCGCTTCTCAAAAGTTGCAGCAGATACCAGAAGTGGTGCCTAATCAAATGGCTACTGAAAGAGTGATCGCTCACAAACGTCAAGATTGGGGAGAGGCGGTTGACGTATCGCTTTTCTATGGGCGCACAGAAGAACTTGCCACGCTACAACAGTGGATCGTGAGCGATCGCTGTCGTCTGGTAGCCTTACTGGGCATGGGTGGAATTGGAAAAACTGCTTTGTCTGTAAAGCTGGCAGAACAGATTCAGGATAATTTTGAGTATGTTATATGGCGATCGTTACGTAATGCGCCACCTATTCAAGATACTCTGGCAGACATTATCAAATTCCTATCCAACCAACAAGAAACTGATTTACCAGAAACCGTAGACGGTAGAATATCGCGACTGATTGAGTATTTACGCTCATCGCGCTGTCTGCTGGTACTGGATAATGTTGAGTCGATTTTACGTGAGGGCGATCGCACTGGGCATTATCGAGAGGAATATGAGGGGTATGGACAGCTGCTGAGGTGTGTAGCAGAAACACATCATCATAGCTGCTTGGTGCTAACCAGCCGGGAAAAACCTAGAGGCTTTGCATCTAAGGAAGGTAAGACATTACCAGTGCGTTCAATACAATTGGCTGGTTTACAAGAAATAGAGGCACAAAAAATCTTTCAGGCAAAAGGTTTATTTGGGCCAGAGTTACAAGGTCAATTACTAATTGATCACTATCGAGGCAATCCCTTAGCCTTAAAGATAGTTGCTACCAGTATTCTAGAATTATTTGAGGGTAATATTACTCAATTTTTAGAACAAGGTACGGGTGTTTTTGGAGATATTTGGGATTTACTAGAACAACAATTTGAACGCTTATCTAGTTTAGAAAAGCAGATTATGTACTGGCTAGCAATCAATCGAGAGTGGGTTTCGCTGCCAGAAGTGCGAGAAGACATTGTACCACCTGTATCGCAGCGACAACTATTAGCAGTGCTGGAGTCGTTAAATGAGCGATCGCTGATTGAAAAAAAATCAGCAAGTTTTACGCAACAGCCTGTGGTTATGGAATATATAACTAACCGTTTGCTAGAGCAGGTTTACGAAGAAATTACGACTAAAAAAATAAAATTATTCAATAGCTATGCTCTAATTAAAGCTCAGGCAAAAGACTACATTAGAGAAGCTCAGTTACACTTCATAGTTCAACCACTGCTAGATAGGTTAACGGCTATCTTTCGGTACAAAAACAAGATTGTAGATTGTTTATCTAAAACTTTATTCACATTGCGAGATATGCCTATAGAACCAGGATATGTAGGGGGCAATCTTCTCAATCTGCTTTGTCAACTACAGACAGATTTAAGTGGTTATGATTTTTCCTATCTAACTGTTTGGCAAGCTTATCTGAGAAATGTAAATTTACATCATGTTAATTTCCAGAATGCCGATCTAGCTAAGTCGGTTTTTACTGAAACCTTCGGCAGTATTTTGTCAGTTGCTTTTAGTCCAAATGGAAAAATTTTAGCTACAGCAGGCGAAGTTGGTGAAATTCAGTTGTGGCAAGTGGCGGATATGAAGCCACTTTTGACCTTGAAAAGCCACCTGCGTTGGATACTGTCTATCGCCTTCAGTCCAGATGGTAAAACCTTAGCAAGTTCCAGTGACGATCGCACGATAAAACTCTGGGATGTATCTGATGGTAAGTGCCTAAAAACTTTGCACGGACATACCAGTTGGGTATGGTCAGTTGCTTTTAGCCCCGATGGTAAAACTTTAGCTAGTGCCAGCGATGACTGCACGATAAAACTATGGGATGTCCGCACGGGTGAAGCCATAAAAATATTGCAGGGACACGCTAATTTAGTGCGTTCAATTAGCTTCAGTTGTGATGGTGACACGCTTGTTACTGGCAGTAACGACTGTACTGTAAAGTTATGGGATGTCAGTACGGGTCAAGTTTTGAGAACTTTGGAGGGACACAGTTATTGGGTACAGTCAGTTGCGTTTAGTCCTGATAGTTGCATTGTAGCTAGCGGTAGCGATGACTGCACTGTAAAGTTGTGGGATGTCACTACAGGTCAACTTTTGAGAACTTTGCAAGGACACGATCATTTGATACAGTCAATTGCTTTCAGCCCTCAAGGTACGATATTAGCCAGTAGCAGTAATGACCAGACGGTGAAGTTGTGGGATGTTACTACTGGGCAATGTCTGAAAACTTTGCAAGGACACGCTAGTCAAGTATGGTCAGTTGCTTTCAGTTCCAATGGTAATACATTAGTTAGTGGCAGTGACGACCGCAGAGTGAAGTTATGGGATGTCCACACAGGTAAAGCTTTGAGAACTTTGTGGGGGTACACTAACCGAGTCCGATCGGTTGCTTTCAGTCCCGATGGTCGCGCCTTAGCTAGTGGCAGCGGTGACTACACTGTGAGGTTGTGGGAGGGTTCTGAGGGTAGGTGTCTGAAAATGCAAGGACATACTAATTGGGTGTTGTCAGTCGCTTTCAGTCTCAATGGTAAGCTGTTGGCGAGTGGTAGTTGCGATCGCACTCTCAAATTGTGGGACACCTCAAATGGTAAGTGCCTGAAAACTTTGCAGGGGTTTAGTAATTGGGTACTGTCACTCGCCTTTAGTCCAGATAATCGCATCCTGGCTAGTAGTAGCGATCGCACTGTATGGTTATGGGATGTCTCGAACGGTAGATGCATCAAGACTTTGCAGGGGTTTGTCAACTGGGTTTGGTCAGTCGCGTTCGATCCTGAAGGTAAAATCTTGGCCACTGGCAGTGGTGACAAAATTGTTAGGTTGTGGGATGTTAGTAGCGGTGAGTGTCTTAAAACTTTGCCGGGACATAACAGCGGAGTTTGGTCAGTTGCCTTCAGTCCTGATGGTCAAATTTTAGCCAGTGGTAGCGATGATCATACTGTTAGATTGTGGGATGTTAGTAGCGGTGAGTGTCTTAAAACTTTGCCGGGACATAACAGCGGAGTTTGGTCAGTTGCCTTCAGTCCCGATGGTCAAATTCTAGCTAGTGGTAGCGATGACCATACTGTTAGATTGTGGGATGTTAATAGCGGTGAGTGTCTCAAAACTTTGCCGGGGCATAATAATGGAGTTTGGTCAGTTGTTTTCAATCCTCAAGGTAAGACCTTGGCTAGTGGTAGTCAAGACGAAACGATTAAGCTTTGGGATATAAAATTGGGCGAGTGTCTGGAGACGCTGGAAGCGCCCAAACCCTACGAAGGTATGAATATTACGGGCGCTACAGGTTTAACGGAAGCTCAAAAAGACACGTTGAAAGCTTTAGGGGCAGTCGAGTTGGAATAATAGTATTCGACTTCAAATCGAATAATAGACGCGATCGCCTCCTCCCGTAATTATGCGATCGCATCTTCCTTTCTTTATTCTTTAAGTTTTACGCCGTTACTGCCTCGTCTTCTGCTGCATCTCTGACTTTGAAATACCAGTAAAGGTTAGCAACAGCTAAATTTGAAGCTTTCTGTAAATTTGAGGTCACTAAAGTTTTGTAACCTGCGATCGCAGCTTGCTGACTAATATAAGATTCTGGCTCTCGACGTAATTCAGGCTTCATCATAAATTGAAGCTGATTGCAAAGGGATACGAAATGAGACTTTTGCTTTAAATTTTCATACATTAATTCTTCTGGAGGGACTGCCAAAGCGGTTGTATCTGTATTAACTATGTCTGAATTGCTAAAATCAGCGTTTTGGAGTAGTTTTAGCTCTGATGGAGGGAGACTTCGCATCCAATCAACATGATTTTGCCAGGATTCGAGTACAGCCAGATCGTGATCGTGAATGCGGGTGATTTCAGGAAAGAGAAAATCAAGCTCATCCTCAGTTTCACAGTTATCAATAACATTCAGGGAATCTTGACTGATTTTGTCTTGAAGGTGCAACAGGCGATCGCTTACAGCGGAAGGCTCATTTTGCACCTGATAGGTGCTAACAATTGCTTGCTCAATTGCCCAGGTACATTCCAACCTGCGGAGCTGTCCAGCGGAACAAGTTGCTTCCAACAGCTCACCGTTGTCATAATCAGCTAAAGCCTGAAATAACATTCCTCTAGCACCATCAATTTCAGCATTTCTGCGATTTGCATCTTGTATTTGCATTGCAGAGCGAAGACGCTGAAGTGCCTGAGTAAATAGCCCGTAAGCTCGAATTAAAATCGTGCGATGGTTCCTGAATTCAACATCCTGAGCAACCTGCTCAATCAATTCTTGAATTTCTGCACCTTGGTCTTTTAAAGCTTGTTTTAAGTCAATAAAACCTTCTTTGACTTCCAGCCTTAGTTGTCCTACTTCTTTTCTCAGTTTCATTGTCTGGTGCAGGTTCACTGCTGCCAATGCCCCCACAGCTACAGTTCCAACCCCAATAAAGGCTGTAGTTGCTTGCAGCACTCCTAAGCTTGTCTGGATACTTTGCAGTCCAGCTTGGACAGCTTGAAATCCCCTGTGCGTTTGATACATTTGCGCCCCACTTGTAATCAACTGCAAAGGGCTTACAAGCGGCAATAGAGGGCTATTTTGGGCTACAGTACCGATGGCATGGGCGACAAACTGCCCGGTAGTTGCATCTCTAACCATGCCTATTGGGACTCCTGCTGATGTAAAGACTTGCACATATTTACCAGCCTCAATAGCAGCCTGAATTGCAGGAGCAAATTGAAAATACATATTTCTACGTTGTTATTAGCTAATGTTTTTGAGCCTAGCCTGTCTTACTCAGCGAAGATAACCGTATTTCCACGGAGTTAGTTTCTGCTGAATCTGGGAATACTAGAGTACAAGTACGCTATAGGCTCACAGACTTTATGGATACTTCACTGGTTAGCTCTGAGGCGGTTGATCTGTTGTCACGCATTACTGGACAAAAGCTCAGCCAACGTGATTTGACGCCTCCTGTGATATTTCTAGCAAATTTGGTAACACTGCTACTGGGTGTGATTTATGCTGATGGCACAATCACGGATGATGAAAAGCAACGGCTACTGACAACCCTTAATCGATTTATTCCCACAGAGGGCGGTGTGCGCCGATTAGCACATCTGATGATCAAGGGAGTAAAGGAGAATTTGGATAATACAAAACCAAGTCAACTGTCTAGGTTGGCGGCTCCGTTATCAAAATCACAAAGACTTTTGTTGATTAGTTTTGGCTATGAAATATCAGCCGCTGATGGAGTAATGGATACTCGTGAGAAGCGGTATTTAGAAATAATTGGCGACCGCTTATCCATTAATCCGCAACATCTAGCAGTCTTAGAAGCTGTTTTCAGTCGTCAAGGAGCCGTAGATCAAGCAGCATTGGATGAAGTGCAGTCTTTACTCGACCCCTCTCGGTTCCATGAGTTAGACACAGTGTTTGTTAATGCAGCTAATGAAATATCGGCGGCTTTACCTGCTAAACCTGAACAACCAGCAACTCAACAGCAGCCAGTCCCCTCTAACGCAGCTAGCAATGCCTCACCGCCTCCACCTCCTAAAGTCGAACACCAAAGAAATAAACACCATGATACCGCTTACGAACAGTTGCAACAGTTTCAGAAGAATCGGCAGCAATTAGACAATTTTTGTTATCAGCTTTATCAGACAATTCAGGACTGTACTAAGCATGAACTGCTGCCTAATACTCTTGAAAAAGAATTAGGAAAAGTATCTCAAAAGTTACAATCTCAACGGTTTCGTATCTCTGTCGTAGGTGAGTTTAGCCAAGGCAAATCCACTTTCCTCAACGCTTTGCTGGGTGAAGAAATCCAACCTGCAAGGGCAATTCCCTGTAGCGGTGCGGTGACTATTCTGAAATATGGCAAAAAAATGCAGGTAGTCTGTCGCTACAAGGATGGACGTTCTGAAGAAATTCCACTTGACCAATATAAAGTAAAAGCAGCAATTCCTAAAGAAGCAGCACGAGATCATCGTAGCGAACAACTGGGACAATCCGATATTGAGGAAATCATTTTTGAGCATCCCGATCTGGATTTATGCAGGAGTGGCGTAGAAATCATTGATTCCCCTGGATTAAATGAACACCCAGATCGGACGGCTATTACCCAAAAACTTCTCAAAGATACGGATGCAGCTATTTTCCTGACCAATGCTATGCGTCTCCTTCCTGAAAAAGAAAAAGAATTGATACAAGATGTGAGAACTCAACTAAATGGCGGTAAAGAAAACGAGCCTGCTGACAATCTTTTTGTGTTAGTTAACTTTATGGATTTACTGGATGAGGAAGAAGATCGTCAAGATGTAAGCCAGCGCATTGAAAGTTTTGTAAAGCAACAAAATCTGCTCATTAAGACTGAAGACCGTATCCACTATATCTCTGCTAAGTCAGCGCTAAAAGCAATCCTGAAAGGAGCAGACGACGAATACCTGAAAACATTCCAAAGCTTCACCCAATCTATTGAGCAATTTCTAACGCACGAACGCGGCTTTCTAGAAATCAAGAAATCAGTGATAAGAATTCAGGAATTGAATCAAGCAGGTTTAGACGGGCTGCACCAAGCAGAGAAAGTGTTACTTGGCAACTTAACACTTTCTGAAGCTAAAAAACAGGAGATTTTGGAACAAATTGGGGAAGCAAGCGGTCGCGATCTTAGAATTAGACTTATAGCTGATGAAATAAAAGATGCATCCTTTGAAGAAGCTAATGAATCTTTGCAGGAATGGCTTGAAGAATTAGGTGAACGGTTGGCTAATAAAGTTGAACACTGGTCTTCCAAATATAATCCTATATTCGACCAAGAGAGAGTTATACAAGACTATGTCAATCAGTTTCTTCGTGACATACAACAAGAGATAGATACCTGGGGTAACAAAGAGCTTAAGGAAAAAATACTAAAGCCGCATTTTGAAATTTTAGAAAATTCTATCAAAGAAGAGTTGGATACCCTTCAAAAAAGCTTACTTCTTCTTGATAAAGATATAAATACTGATTTTAGTAAGCAGATAAACCTTGCTATTAATGGTATAGAGGGCAGCTTTGGTGATTTTTATACTTACATAAGTGGAGGTCTTTTTGGAGGTGGCTTAGGCGCTGGATTGCTAATCTTATTGGGGCTAGGTGGCCCAATTATGTGGGCAGTAGCTGGAGTAGGAGCTGCAATAGCAGGAGCGCTTGGGTTTGGCATGGGTGGAATTCACGATCAAATTAAGCTCAAAGTATTTGAAACAGGTTGTGAAAAATTTGTCGAAGCTACGGAAAAACTTACAGATAAGATTGGTGAAACTATTGATTTAGTTTTTAATACCAGAGTTGAAGAAGCAATTAAAGTCATTGAACAAGCTATCTTCCTTTGCGAAAACTTGCTAGAACAGCAGGAGAAAATTCACAATGAAACCCTAGAGCAACGTCAAATCAAAAAAGCTTTCATAGTCCAAAAACGCGGGGAATTTGAACAGTTACGAAAGAATATTGAAGCATTTTTCCCATATTGATTAAGTTAAAAAAGCGTAAAGAAAAATAACACCTCATTTATGTATATGTTTAAACAATTAAATATTTAATAAATGAGGTTTTGGAAATAACAATAAGATTAACTGGAGCGATCGCATTCTCCTCAATCTCAGAGTGCGATCGCACCCGTGAAAATATCTAGCAACATAGCTTAACGCACAACTTGCCGCATATAATTTGCCCAAACTTGGGCAGCTTGTCCGCTACTTCCCCGCGTTGGCGAGTTGTCGTCATTTCCCAGCCAGACACCCGTGACTAAATCGCGACTGGGAACATAGCCGATAAACAACAAATCAACGCCGCTGTTAGTTGTCCCCGTCTTCCCCGCTTCATCTCCCAGTCCGATAGAGGCAGCTCGTCCCGTACCGCTTCTTACCACGCTCCGCAGCATAACATTCATAGTATCTGCAATTCCTTGTGGTAGCACTCGCTTAGTTGCCCCGGTTTCCTCCTCGAAGGAGTAAATTACTCGGCAGGTTTGGGGATTTTTGAAATCGGTACAATCACTGCTGTCGAGAATGCGCTTAATCGCGTGGGCGCGGTTCCAGACACCGTTATTTTCTATAGCGGCGAAAGCCCCCGTCATTTCTAAGAGGGTGGTTTCGCTTTGTCCGAGAACCAAGCCAGGGACGGGATTCAGGGGTGTGGTGATGCCCAGACGTTGCGCCATCTCCACCACTCTATTTAAACCCACATCCTGGGCAACTCGCAGAGCGACCACATTCTCCGATTGGGCAATTCCCGTATACATATCCGTCCCACTACCCCCGACTCTTTCGCACGCCCGAAAGCGTTGATTCTGCCACACTAGCGGGGCACAGGAATAAAATTTTCCCGGCGAGTTACCTTGTTCCAGCGCTGAGGCGTAGGCAAAAACTTTGAAAGTCGAACCAGGTTGACGCTTTGCCTGAGTAGCGCGATTGAATTGACTTTTTTCGTAATCTGTGCCACCGACCAAAGCGCGAATTGCTCCGGTGCTGGAGTCGAGGGTGACAATTGCCCCCTGAGAGAAGCCGTAGCTGGAACCGCTGGTGTTAACTGAATTGCGGAGGGAGGTTTCTGCCTTCTGCTGAGTTTCCAGATCCAGATTAGTTTCGACAATAAAGTTGCCTTCCTTCGCCAACTGTTCGCCCAACAAAGTGCGGAGTTCAGTAAAAACGTAGCTGTAGAAATAAGGTGCTTTGATGTTTGCCAAAGCTTCTCTAGCTTTCGGGCTAACTTCAATACGCGATCGCCTTGCCCGTTGTCCTTCCTCTGCACTAATTCGACCTTGGGAAACCATGCGGGTAATAATGCGATCGCGCAGTCCCACCGCCGTCTTATAATCCCGAATCGGATTGTAACTATTTGGTGCTGGCAAAATCGCCACCAGCGTCGCCGCTTCCGAAATATCTAAGTCTCTAGCAGATTTTTCAAAATAGAACTGCGCCGCATCTTCAAAACCTGAAGCACCTACCCCTAGATAGATGCGGTTCATGTAATTCCGTAAAATTTCGTCCTTACTGTAGAAAGTTTCTAACTTTAAGGCGACTATCGCTTCCCGGATTTTCCGCCCCGCGCTGTCTTCAGTTCCCACATAGTCGCGATACAAACTCCGCGCCAACTGCTGCGTCAGCGTACTTCCCCCTTGCTTAATTCCGCCTCCCTTAACATTCGTCACCACAGCCCGCAACGTCCCAATCGGATCGACCCCAAAGTGCCAATGATAGCGGCTGTCTTCCGATGCCAGCACCGCTGCGGGCAAATATTTGGAAAAGTCAGATAATCGTCGCAGTTCCCTGTGAGCCTCAGTTCGAGGACGCTGTAACGGTGTCCCCTCATCAGAATTAACTATTACTGGCCCCTGAACGGCTACTGGTAACGGTCGAACTGGGATATTTCGCCACTCATAAAGTATCAAAAAGGCGATTAAACTGACCAGCGCCCCTGCACCGTAAAGGCTGTAGCGAAATGCCAGAACGTACAAAGGCGGGGGATTGTGATACTGAAGCCTAACTGCATCAGCCAATTCTGGGGGGCCAAGGGTGAGGATATCGCCGTGACGGAGTTCTAGAGATTGGAGTCGCCGCCTACCCCGATAGATGCCATTGGTGGAGTTTTCATCTTTGATGATGAAGGATTTCTGGTGCTTGGGATCTCTGGAGACAGACAAATGAACTTGACTGACGACTGGGTTGCGGATGACAATATCGCAAGATTTAGAACTGCGTCCTAGAAGATAGCGATCGCCCAACATTGGATAAATTTCTGCCTTCGCAGCACCTGCATCCTGTACCCAAAGTTCCGGCACTTTGGCATTCGGCTTCAGCGCCAGCGCATTAAAATTAACTTTGGCTTGAATTGTCTGTATAGCCTGGGTTACTTGTCCCAGAATGGTTTTAGGCGGCTGTTGGGGTGAGGTCATGTCAGTCAAGCAATTGTCAGCGAGAGGCTTTTATTGAACATTCTACTCGCAAGCTCAAGGTAGCGTTTTAAAAAGACCAAAGGCTCTCATGCAAAAGAAAGAAATACCTCGTCCTCCACAAACTAGAAGCTTTGATGCTCCACAAACTCAGCTTAAAAACTCTTGATTTTGGGTTAGCCAAGGTAGGCGGACTTTGTTTTTGTAGCCGCCACTTCTAGTTGTCGGGACAAGGTGCAAAATATGAGTTTAACGACTTCTGCCAGAATCTGATTCCGGGCGGAAACTGGCAATTAACAAACATGCAATGCCTATATTAATAAACACATCTGCCAGATTAAATACTGGGAAGTGAATCAACCGGAAATCCAGAAAATCTACCACACTACCAGATACAAATCGGTCAATCCCATTACCCAACGCTCCTCCCAAGATAAAACCATAGCCGAATTGCTCTAAAGTGTCGCGATTTGGGCCAAATAAAGCGAACGCCATCAACCCTAAACTCACCGCCAAAGACAGCCAGCGCAACCAAACTCCCCCCTGAAACAAGCTAAAAGCTGCCCCAGTGTTCGTAACATAGGTGAAGTGGAACACATTAGGCAACAAAGCCCAGGTTTCCCTATGCTCAAAATTTTGCACTACCCAATACTTAGTCAACCGATCCAGAATCAGACTGACGAGTCCAGCAAGCCAAAACAGGTAATTTTTAAAAGGCATGGCAATTCTAGTGTTAATGGCTAACGTCAGACTGGCTAATTGTTTAACCATTAGCAACTGACAACTGACAACAAATTAACAGCTTTTTTAATAAAGCATCAGCTGACGTAAGAAAAAAGCCAAGACTGTAACTGCACAGACAATCACCATTTGTGCTGGTACGGGATAGACAGAGTACATCAAAGCTTCTTTCCATAAGGGGAGCGATCCTGCACCCAAGCTCAACGAGTGCGTGAGAATAAGGTAGGTCAAACCTGTGATATGGATAACCAGTAAGCCGCAGATACAGCTAAATGCCAAAGATTCCAGTCGTTGCGGTGCTTTAAAAGCTAACAAGCCACAAACCCAAGCACCAGGAATAAAGCCTAGTAAGTAGCCAAAGGTAGGCTGTGTCAGGTAGTCGATACCGCCGCCTTGGGAAAAGATGGGAAACCAGGGGGTTAAGCCCAAGGCTAGGTAGGCAATTTGGGAAATAGCACCAGCATTCTTACCCCCCATACAGCCTACCAACAGAACTGCACCAATCTGATAGGTTATGCCCAGCGAGTGAGCTTGAACTCCTTGCTGAGTCCAATTCCAGGGAACGTTGGTGATATACGCTTCCAGAAAGGTGCCACCAATTGTTAGAAGTAAGCCAATTAAGGCCCAAAGTAGTTCAGTGGGTGCAAACACGCAACGATTTTGGATTTTGAAGCGATTTTTGGGGAGATTGATTCTTCCCAAAATATCGCGTGATTTTGAAGCAAGAAATTGAGGACTTAGTTAGAAGATACTTTCTCTTCTTCTGCACTCAGATATTCAGCACTGAGTGCTATATTCGCCGGGGATGGGTGCTTCGCCGCCAGCTAGTCCCAAAGATTCGAGCATAGCATGGTCTTGCTCTGGCGGTTGTCCGAGGGTGGTGAGGTAGTGTCCAATCAGCATGGCGTTCATTCCAGCTTGGAAGCCCAAGGCTTGGAGTTCTCCCATTACGGCTTCGCGCCCTCCAGCGTAGCGCAGAATTTGCTGGGGCAGGATGAGGCGGAAGATAGCGATCGCTTTCAATGCTTCATACACATCTAGTTTCGGGCGATCATCTAAGGGTGTTCCTGGTCTTGGAGTGAGCAAGTTCAATGGCACGGATTCAACTTCTAATTCCCTCAACGCCAAAGCCAAATCTACTCTGTCTTCCCAAGATTCGCCTAATCCCATTATCCCGCCTGTGCAGGCTTGAATCCCGGCGGCTTTGATATTTTTAATAGTTTCAACGCGATCGCGCCATGTGTGCGTCGTCACTATCTCTGGGAAAAATTTCTCCGATGCTTCTAAGTTATGGTTGTATCGGGTTACACCTGCCTCTTTTAACTCTTGGGCTTGTTCTGGTGTCACTTCGCCCAAAGCACAGCACGGTTTTATATTGGTTTCGGCGATAATTCGGCGTACCGTTTCCAGAATTTCTTCAAATTCCGCCGATTTCGGGCTGTTGTATTTTATACCTCGCCCTTGGGAAACTAAGCAAAATCGTTTTGCTCCTGCGGCTTCGGCTGACTTAGCTTGAGCCAGAATCTCCTCTGTAGATTTCAGACCATAAATAGGTGAATCTTTACCTGGGTGATGAGCAGACTGGGCGCAAAAGCCGCAATTTTCCGAGCAACTGCCAGATTTTATATTGACAATACTGCACAAATCTACTACGTTGCCGCAACAAGCTTGACGTACTTTATCTGCGGCTTCGCAGAGTAGCAAAATATTTTCTTGACCTTCAATTTGGGTGAGTGCGATCGCTTCCTCTTTCCCAATTCTCTTTCCCGCAATAATCGCAACACTCAGGTTGTGCAGCCATTGCCGCAGTGACTCCTGTTCCTTGCTCTGAATATCCGCGTTCGACACTGGTGCTTGAACCACGTTCTGCCCCTTTTGATCGCATCTACTGAAACTTTGGCATTTTATCACTCTAGTTGCAGAAAACAAGCAAGCTATCTTAACCTAATCTTTACATTTAAGCGATAGGCTACAAGGAAAATGCCCGTGCCAAAGCAGAAGTTGAGCTAAATGATTCAGCCATCTTGCTGAATAAAATCCAGCCGTTAAATATTACATTTACTACAGTTACCAGAGGAAAACAATATCGTGGCTTCTGTGACAGACAATCCGCAGGGAATCGCTAAACCGCGCTCTAACGCAGAGCGAAAACTGGATCTGGGGTTTATTTGGCTGACTCGAATTTTTGCGATCGCAGTTGCTGGCACCTTGATTTGGATAACAATCCAAGTTGCAATTCAGGCACTCCCTGCAATAAGACAATACGGGCTAGGCTTTATATTCTCTACCACTTGGGACCCCGTTCGCAATGAGTACGGAGCGCTTCCGCAACTTGTCGGGACAGTATTTAGCTCTCTAATTGCGCTGCTCATCGCTGTACCAGTGGGTCTTGGCGTGGCGATCTTTTTGAGCGAAGATTATTTACCGCCACGGATTCAGATGATATTAGTTTTCTTGGTAGAACTGCTAGCGGCGATTCCCAGTGTAGTGTATGGTTTATGGGGAATTTTCGTTTTGATTCCGCTGTTGAAACCACTGGGAGAGGCGCTCAATGCTAACTTGGGTTGGCTGCCAATTTTTAGTACGCCGCTGCGCGGGCCAGGACTGCTACCAGCATCAATCGTCTTGGCAATCATGGTTTTACCAACGATAGCAGCTCTTTCCCGCGATGCCTTGATATCTTTACACAGCGATTTGCGTCAGGCGGCCGTTGGACTAGGAGCGACGCGCTGGGAAACAATTCTCAAGGTGCTACTACCATCAGCCATTTCTGGAATTGTGGGTGCAGTCATGCTGGCGCTGGGTAGAGCTTTGGGAGAAACGATGGCTGTCACCATGTTGATTGGAAATTCTAATAATATCAGTCCTTCAGTTTTGGCTCCCTCTAATACGATTGCTTCCCTATTAGCTAACCAATTTGCTGAGGCAAGCGGTCTACAAGTTTCAGCTCTAATGTATGCAGCTTTACTGCTGTTTATACTGACCCTTTTAGTGAATGTTTTGGCTCAGTTACTGGTGAGTCGGGTGCAGCGAATTTAATGATTTCATGATTGTGTCAATACCCTGATAGGTCTGAAACCTCCGAATTTATTCCAGGAATCTTAAAAGTCCCCAATCCCCAATCCCCAGCCCCCATTATGTCTAAATTAGAGGATAAACCTGTTTCCGGATTTCCTAGCAGAACCTTAAAGCGATCGCCCACCTCACCCCGGACGCTGTTCGGAATCGTGATGACGGGGTTAACGTTCTTTTGTGCAGTGCTGGCCATTGTGCCTTTAGTGGCTGTGCTTGGCTACGTAATCGTTCAAGGTATTAGCCAACTTAATACCAATGCGTTTACACAACTACCGCCACCTCCATTAGTAGAGGGCGGCGGCTTTGGTAATGCCATCCTGGGAACCTTAATTATGGTGGGAATTGGTGCATTAATTAGCATTCCATTTGGCGTGATGGCGGCAATTTATTTGTCAGAATTTAGCGGTGGCAAAATAGCCTATTGGATTCGTTTTGCTACCAACGTCCTCAGCGGTGTTCCCTCGATTATTGTGGGCGTTTTTGCTTATGTTACTGTCGTCTTGACTACTGGGACATACTCTGCATGGGCGGGGGGATTTGCTTTATCAATTTTGATGTTGCCGATTGTGGTGCGGGCAACAGAAGAAGCGCTGAGACTGGTGCCGCAAGAAGTTAGACAAGCGGCGGTAGGATTAGGAGCAAGTAATTTTCAAGCGGTTTCGCGGGTGGTGTTGCCAGCTGCTTTACCTGCAATTGTCACCGGAACGACTCTAGCGATCGCGCGTGCTGCTGGGGAAACTGCTCCGCTGTTATTTACCGCTTTATTTACCCAGTTTTGGCCTAACTGGAATAATCGCTTACTTGAGCCTACAGCCTCTCTAGCAGTTTTAGTTTACAACTTCGCTACGACGCCCTTTAAAAATCAGCAAGAATTCGCATGGGCGGCTTCTTTCATCCTGGTGATGATGGTTCTGCTTACCAGTGTTATTTCCCGTTTGGCAACGGCTCGCCGCGTCTATTGATCGACGAGTCTTGGGAAATGTGTCGCTATGATACTGTTAAATTTAACAAAAAAGATAACAATGAATACAATGCGAGGTTTAACAGTATGCTGGGCGATATTGAGTGAAATTTTTTTATTGCCATAAACCATAAGTTTTCGCGCTTCTGTTAAACCCAAAACCTAAGAGTTTTTATGTTGTCTAATCCCCAAACAAAAAATCAAACAGATACCGTTTTAAAGACGGAAAAACTGAATGTCTACTACGGAAATTTTCTAGCGCTGAAGGAAATCAGTCTAGATATTCCCAAAAACCGAGTTACAGCATTTATTGGGCCTTCAGGTTGTGGCAAAAGTACGTTGCTCCGGTGCTACAATCGCCTCAACGATTTAATTAAAATTTTTCGAGCCGAAGGCAAAGTTTATTACAACAATCAAGACCTCTACGCTCCTGATATTGACCCAGTAGAGGTACGGCGGCGGATTGGCATGGTGTTCCAAAGACCAAACCCCTTCCCCAAGTCGATTTATGACAATATCGCTTTTGGGGCGCGGCTGAACGGCTATCGGGGTGATATGGATGAGTTGGTAGAAAGAAGTCTCAGACAAGCCGCACTCTGGGATGAAGTCAAAGACAAACTTAAGCAAAGTGGTCTTTCTATATCAGGCGGACAACAGCAAAGGTTGTGTATTGCTAGAGCGATCGCAGTTCAGCCAGATGTCATTCTTATGGATGAACCCGCCTCTGCACTTGACCCGATTTCAACGCTGCGAGTTGAAGAACTGATCCAGCAACTCAAAGAGGATTACACCATCGTCATCGTCACCCACAATATGCAGCAAGCCTCGCGCATAGCCGATATGACGGCATTTTTCAATGTGGAAGCGACGGAAAAGGGCGGCAGAATGGGTTACTTGGTGGAGTACGACCGCACCGAAGTTATCTTCCAAAGTCCGCAGGAGAAATCCACCCAAGAATACGTCAGCGGACGCTTCGGTTGATTTTCTCATTCACAAGCTACACTTGGGAACGGCGTTAAAGAGGCTTTCCCAGGTGTAGCCTGGAGAACAAAACTTAAGGATTGTAATAGTTCCAAGTCATCTTGCTAAGACGGTAGTGGTCTTGCGTCCATAGTCGCGGACGGTTGGGGTTGGGGTTCGGCTCCTGGTTTTGATAGATGCGAAGCTGATTACCGTTCAGGACAATTAATTCTTCACGCCAATCTCCAGACACGTCGGCTACATATAGCCGATCCGACTTCTCATCGAAGCGATGGAGAAATTGCCCGTTGAGCGGGTCAAAAATCGCGACATCCCCAGCCTCGTGACGCTCCTTGGCGGCAGCTAGCTGGCGAGAATCACCTGTCCAGTCAACGGTGAAAATAACCTCCACGCCTTTATCTGACCAACCTTTGGGAGCGACATCTTCGATTTGATAATCAGCAATCAGTTTACCTTGGGCGTCAAACACAAAAGGTTTCTGGTTAGTATTGTAACGGCTGCGACACCAAATTTCTAAACCTGGTCGCTGAAGGTCAAAGTCACCAACAGCAGCATTTTGAGGTTCCTGGTGTTTAAAATGGGTTTCCCAAATTAAGCGCTCTTTGTTATAGAGGAAAATGCGATTACCGCCGCCTGCGATGTTGTTGTACATCTCGGCAAAGCGCTTGCGAATACCTCTACCTCCCTCTTTCAGGCGATCGCTTCCTCCCTCTTCCAACGCTACCACCTCCAACCCTGGAATGTCTGGACGCACATCAGCGACAAAAATCGCATCAATGTGAGGATGTTGTTTGGTGGTATTTTCCATAGGAACTTGAAAGAGAATTTTTCCATCACTTCCTACGATCGTTCCGCCTAAAACTTCGTGCTTACCGTCTCCATCTAAATCTGCAACCCTTGCACCAGCGTGTACACCACCTAAAAACTTATCTTGCGTCCATAGAGGTTTAGGATTTTCTTGTTTGAGCAAGTTATCTATGGCATAAGCTGCTAGATAACGTCCCTTGCGATAACCTTTAGCATTGGTAGCTTGAAGAAGTAAATCGCGATTGCCTTTACCACGAAAATTCGCAACGACTACATGCTCCCAACTGCTTGCACCCTTTGGCGGTTCTAGTTTGATACTCCGCTTGGTCTTCCCGTCTGCACCTTGAACAATATGAAGATTTTTGTCCTTGGTTAAGAATAAAACTTCCGTCAAGCGATCGCCATCTACATCAGCTGCTTGTACCCCCGATCCATGCCAGCCTGGTAGTCCTTGCTTTTCTGCTTGTCCACTGACTTGGATATCGATTTGTTTAGTCCAGAGCTTGTCTCCAGAATTACTATAAACCGCGATGTGACCCGGCTTAGTAATAATGAAATCTTTCTTTGTGTCATTATTAACATCCGCCGCTATCAAACCACCAATGCGCTTATCTTCTGGGGGCAAATCTAATTGAATAGTCTGGGGTTTGATTTGAGAATTCGGTAAAATAACTTCCTTCCGGAAGAACTTCTTCGCATATTCCTGAACGGGAAAAGCTAAAAGAACAGATAACGATATTAAGCCTGATATGTAAAAAACCCGATTTCTACTGAGATTGTACAAGCGCTTTTGCATTTTACTCTCTCGATGTATTTTTGAGAGGGAATTTTCTCGTTCCTTACGCTAAGGCACAAGGAAAAGACGAATAATCTATATCTTCCTTAACATCGTATTGCAGTAGCTGGCGATACAACTCAATATGGCGTTGAATTTGTAACTCTGAGGAATACTCTTTTTCAGCGATCGCGCGACACTGTTGGCTCATCTCTTGGCGTAGAGAATCATCGTCAAGTAGCTGCACAATGCCGTTGCGGAAATCTTCTACATTTTCAGCTTCAGCTAGATAACCTGTAATCCCAGGACGAACTAAATCGGGTATACCACCAATTTTGAAAGAAACCATTGGTGTGCCACAAGCCATACTTTCTTGCAGAACTAATGGTAAATTATCTTCACGGCTAGGAAAAATAAACAAGTCAGCAGCAGAATAGCAAATTGTTTTCAGGCGTTTGTCTGTGACAAATCCAAAATTTAGGGTTGGAATGTCAACAGCCTCAGCGAGCGCTTCACCTCCGTTACCAATCAGCAGTAAGACAATTTGGGTTTTCACAGATTCTGGTAAGCTCTTAAGAGCTTGAGTCAGCAAATCTCCACCTTTGCGGCGCTCTTGCAAACTTGCTGCCACAAACATCAGAGCTTTCTTTCCTGAAGGCACTCCCAATACTGAACGACACATTTGTGAATCCAAGGGCTGATAAATTTCCGTGTCTATCCCGTTAGGAATATGATGAATTGGAAAGCGCTGAAGCAAACTTTCTTTAGCCAATTTAGTCATCCAGCTACTAGGAGTAATAATCGTCATATTTGAGCGACTATATACCCAGTCTTTCAGCTTCCATTCTAGGTGCGTATTGTCTCTTTCAACGGCTGGATGGGTTTTAGGATAAGGACATTTGCCGCAACCAATTTTCCAGCGATCGCAGTCGTAGCTGTAAGAGCAGTGGCCTGTAAAAGACCACATATCATGGAGAGTGAAAACGGTTGGTTTGTGTTCAGTTAGTGAAGGAAGTGCCAGATAGCTGTAACCTCTATGCATCCCATGAATGTGAAAAATATCAGCTTCTTGGTAAGCGTTTGTTTTCTTGATATTAAAGGTATTTACAGCATTGATATCGTTCAATCCCGATCTTGATGTAACTTGTTTAATTAAAAACTCAACAATTTTTATTCTTTTATTGCGCGGGATTTGCTGAATATGAGAAGACTCGATTTTTTTAAGCTTACACAAAATTTTTGAATCGATCTCTGCTTTTCTAAGACCGAGGTGAAGACTATACATCGCCACGGCACCGCCTGAACTATAAAAGGGATCGGAAGGGTTCAAATTAAGCACTTTCATCTATAACACCTCTTGGTAATTAGAAAAAAAATTATGTTTGAAATGCTAGGATAACACTACAAAACCTAGCGCAAGTATTTTTTAAAATTTCTTTATTCTCTTAGCTTTTTAGTAGTTAGTTGTAGGTTGGGTTGAGAGAATGCGAAACCCAACAAATGCAAAAGAATAGTTGGGTTTTGTTGCCTCAAACGCCACGCACCAAGGGCGCTCTTAACACAGTGGAGGGGGTAACTCCCATTTCCTACTTTCACTTTGGGGTTTTTAGCTCTAACTGGTGCTGATTGAAAATAACAAACTACCTCAGGGCTATTTCATTCTCCTGAATCCTGCCAGGGACTTAAGTCCACGGACTTTTAGCCCAAGTCGTCTAAAGACGACTCAAATACTAATTTATAGTCGTCTAAAGACGACTTTAGCTATGAGATAGGGGTTTCAACCCTTGGCGGATTATAGCTTTGAGAGGATGAAACAGCCCGGCAAACTACCCAACTGTAGCCGGAACTTTTGCTGGGGCAAAGTAAGCATTTTGCTCAGCCCGCAACTTGTCGCAAAGTCTCCCTTCCGGCAATTCCACATCATCGTAGGTGAGGACTTGATCCTTAGTAATATCTCGCTTCAGGCGACACCCTTCAGCTAAACCAATTGGTAACAAGTTTTCCGTCTGGGTGACATCAGAATTTTCGCACTGTCCGTAGGTCATAAAGTAGCCAATGCCATCAATAGTTTCCCCAGCTTTGAGGTCGATTTTTGCAGTAGCTACCACATCGACTAAAGGGCCAGCCAAGGGAACCAATACCGCATCATTGAACAGGACAACCCGCGCCACCGATAAAGGTACTTCAAAGTGACACAGATGATAGGGAGTGTAGAAGCTGTAAAGGGGGCCTTCACCTAATTTATACAAATTCAGGTAGTGGCGTTGCTTGGGGTCGTCGTGAGTTCCAAACACAAATACACCCGGCCCAGGTTTGGCACCGACGACGTAATCAACAATACCGCCTAATTCTTTAAGCTGGTCAATATCATACTTAGTGGTCAGTTCATCAATATGACCCCTGTAGTCGTATCCCAACATACCGCGCTTAATGACTTTCATGCCTGTACCATTGGCAACGATCGCTTGCTCGAAGGATATCTTGGTACCATCGGCAAAGCTTGTCACCATGTGGGGTTTTTGTCCCCACTGCTTGGCGAAAGATTCTTGGGTAATTGGGTTACGGTAAGGATCTTGTAAGCCTTTGATATTGCCGCACAGCAGCGGGGTCAAGCCAATACTTTTAACGAACCGATACAGGTTCATTTGCACGCCTGGTTGGTCGCCATCGCTAGCGGTGATAATTACACCAGCTTTGTCTGCATACACTTTTAAAATGGGGCCAATTGTGCCGTCGAGTTCGGCATCCATGAGGATAATATGCTTGCGGTTAGCGATCGCTTCCATTGCCACATGAGCGCCAAATTCGATCGCACCTGTAACTTCCACTAGCGCGTCAATGCCTTCGGCTTTGCACAGCAACATGGCATCATCGCTGATTGCATATTTGCCGCGAGCGATCGCATCCTCCAATTCAGATACACTCTTGACAACTTGCAAATCTCCAATTCCCGCCTCATTATATGCCCGTTTAGCGTTATCCAAGCTACGGTTAGAGATTGCTACTAACTCCATCCCCGGCACAGAATTAATAATTTGATTAGCAATTCCTCGACCCATAAAGCCGGCACCAATCATGCCCACTTTTATCGGGTTTCCAGCTTCGGCGCGTGCTTGCAATGCCTTATCGACAATAATCATTCCTAACTCCTATTTTTGTTGCTTCTCATTTGTTTCAAGCTGCATTTTTGTCTAAAATTTTGTTTACAATTAGCAGCTATTCAATATTCAGCCTTTGGTAATTTTAACTCATAAACTCCGATTAAATAATATTTGGCAAGTTAGTTATAAGTTAACTATCTTTATTACTTAGTTCTGAAAAAATATTTCATATAAGCCTAATTTCTACACAAATTTTATTGAGAAATAGTGTCAGCCTCTCCAAATGTCATCGTCTTTTTTCGGAACAAAGACATCATTGAAAAAGCTGATTACATCCACGCAATAGACGAGTTACAAAAAAGTTCTCGCTATCTGCATACAACCCCAATAATTAACGTGTATTGGGACAGGCTGACCAGGTTTTAAGTTGGGAAAGGGTTCAAGAAGGTAAGAAAGAAGTACGTTCCCCCCAGACGGTTTATCTGGTTTGAGGGAAACGACAGTTAACCTTTTGATACGATTTATTTCTGACTTTGGTTACAGCAAAAGAGGCATAAGGCCCTATGCAACCTATTAGAAACTTAGCCTGCGATCGCTCCTCGCCACTCATCGCTAAACTCCTAGAGGAAGGGATTGTAGTAAGGTCCAAGCTGCATCTTTGACAGAAATTTCGCTAACAGGTAAAGGCCATTCAATTCCCAAAACAGGATCGTCATAGTGCAGACCCCGCTCATAACCTGGAGTATAAAACTCACCCACTTGATACGTCACTTCAGCTGCATCCGTGAGCGTTTGGTAGCCGTGAGCAAACATTTCTGGTACGTACAATGCCCGACGATTTTCGGCAGTCAATTCTACACCAATATGTAAAAGATATGTAGGGGAATTAGGACGCATATCTACTATCACATCATAAATTGCTCCCTGAGTACAGCGAATCAATTTGGTTTCAGTCGCCGGAGCGATTTGATAGTGCATACCCCGCAGCGTTCCTTTCTTATGATTAAAAGACAGGTTGCATTGAGCAACAGTTGGCTTCAACCCGTGTTCTTGAAATTCTTCCATGCAGAAAGTACGAGCAAAAAAGCCTCGATGATCTGGGCGTTGCTCTAAATCAATAATGAATGCACCTTTGAGCTTGGTTTCTGTAAATTTCATCGTATACAATCCAACTAAATCAAGTGTCTATGAAAGGCAGAGCATTGCTAGAGCAACATTTATGATATGTTTTGAGCAAAAGAAAAAAGATAAATTTCCTTTGCTTAAAAAATTTAAGTTCTCATGCTGCTTCAGAAATCGAAGTATTTAGATCAATCACGTTAAAGTTGTCATAAACTCTCGCTTCAGGAATCGGTATCAAAAACTTTCCACCCCAAGCTGCAATAAATGCCATTTGCTCAACAATTTCTTGTTGAAGATTCCAAGGTAAAATCAGCACATAGTCGGGCTTAGTTTCGCGGATTTTAGCGGGATGGAAGATAGGAATGTGAGTTCCTGGTAGAAACATTCCTTGTTTGTGAGGATTCCGATCCACCGTGTAATCGATAAAATCTGTGCAAATCCCGCAGTAATTTAGCAAGGTATTCCCCTTGGCGGGCGCACCATAGCCCACAACAGATTTTCCTTGGGATTTTGCTTCAATCAAAAGAGTTAAAAGCTTGCGTTTTGTTTCTTTAACTTTTTCCCCAAAGGTGATGTATGTCTCCAACTTATCTAATCCTAGTTGGATTTCCTTTGCTTTTAACTGGGTAACTCTCTCGCTAATCGGGGGAGTGACAGCATTATCATGCTTCCCGTAAATTCTCAGCGAACCCCCGTGCGTCGGTATTTCCTCTACATCAAATAGTGTTAGTCCATGAGCAGCAAAAATCTTCTCAACTGTGAGGAACGAAAAATAGGAAAAATGCTCGTGGTATATTGTGTCAAACTGATTCCCCTGCATGAGTTGCAATAGATGGGGAAACTCCATTGTTAAAATTCCATTAGAGTTTAGGGCTATTTTCATCCCAGCCACAAAATCATTCAGGTCAGGGACATGAGCTAACACATTATTGCCTAACAACAGGTTTGCTTGTTGCCCTGCTGCAATCATTTCTTGTGCAGTTTGAACGCCAAAAAACTTGACAATACTAGGAATACCTTTTTCTTCAGCAATCTTTGCTACATTAGCAGCTGGCTCTACCCCTAGAACTGGAATTCCCCTTTCTTTAAAATACTGTAGTAGATACCCATCATTGCTAGCAACTTCAATGACTTGATGAGTTTGGTTCAACCCAAACTTTTCTACCATTAAATCTGTATATGCCTTTGCGTGCTGTAGCCAACTATCTGAGTAGGAAGAAAAGTAAGCGTAATCACCATCACCAAAAATGTGTTCTGGAGATTCAAACTGTTCTAATTGAACCAAAAAACAGTTTTCACAGACATAGGCATGAAGTGGATATAATTTCTCAGCATTATTAAGTTGTTCTGGTTTTAGGTAGTCATTAGCTATTGGTGACATACCTAAGTTAACAAAACTATGCTGAAGCAGAGAGTTGCAAAAGAGGCATTTAGAATTCCTCATTGTAGTATACCTGCTAGGTGGTAGATGCCAATATATGGCAGTGGTTTAGTTGAGAAGCTGAGTCAGTAACTGAGGGTTTTACTTGGCTGCTTACTTTTTCCAGAAGAAATCTCGATCTATTTGCTGAGTGCGAATCAGATATTCGAGCTGTTTTAACCGAGTGAAGCCTCTAAATAAGAAAATGTCTTCTGTCATATCAATTTGCTTGAACAAATCGTATAACTGCTTGGCTCCCAGTTCGGCATTCCATTCACATTTGAATCCGGGTAGGGTAGTATTAATTTTCTCGAAAGAAACACGATAACTGCGATTATCTGAACCGCTTTCTCCAAAACTTAATTTACATCCTTCAAAGACATCAGCGATAATTTCTGCAATTTGTTTCACGCGATAATTTTGAGCAGTGTCGCCTACGTTGAAGATTTGGTTGTGAACAATGTCTCGCGGAGATTCCAGGGTGCAAACAATTGCCTTGCAGATGTCAAGAGCATGAACCAAGGGCCGCCAAGGTGTCCCGTCGCTGGTCATCTTGATTTCTTTAGTTGTCCAAGCTAGTCCTGCAAGGTTATTTAAAACAATATCAAAACGCATTCTGGGAGAGGCACCAAAAGCGGTGGCATTCCGCATAAAGGTGGGGGAAAAATCGTCATCAGCTAGGGGTTGGACATCCCGTTCTACGAATGTTTTACATTCTGCATAGGCTGTTTGAGGATTGACGGGAGATTCTTCGGTGACATCGCCTTCAGTAGCAACGCCATAAACACTGCAAGATGACATATAAACGAAGCGACGCACGCCTGCTGATTTAGCTAAATTAGCAAGGCGAACTGAACCTTTGTGGTTAATGTCGTAGGTGATGTTAGGTGAGAGTTGTCCAGCGGGGTCGTTAGAGAGTTCAGCCATGTGAACAATTGCCTCTACACCCTGTAAATCTTCTTCGGTAATCTGCCGCAAATCTTTGTTCAGAGTTTTGGCAGTTAGGTCGGTGGCGTTATAGAGCCAGCCTACTTTGTAGAAGCCTGTATCTAAGCCGATAACTTCATGTCCGCGTTGCATCAAGAGGGGGGCTAATAATGAGCCAAGATAGCCTTCGGTTCCAGTGACAAATATTTTCATTGCTGCTAATCCTATACGCTGATTGCTGATTGTAGATGCTGCGGTTGGGGAAGTTGTTCGACAATTGCTTTGCCGATTTCAATTGAAGAAGTCGCAGCTGGGGAAGGAGCGTTGCAAACGTGGACGGAGTTGTTACCTTTGACTATCAAAAAGTCGTCTACTAGCTTGCCATCGTTCATTAAGGCTTGGGCGCGAACTCCGGCGTGGGTGGGAACAAGATCGGCCGCTTGGACTTCAGGAATTAGCTTTTGCAAACTGCGGACAAAGGCGGCTTTGCTGAAGGAGCGAATTATTTCTTGGATGCCTTCGTCGGCGTGTTTGGCTGCTAGTTTCCAGAAGCCAGGGTAGGTCATGACTTCAGCAAAGTCTCGTAGGTCAAAGTCGGTTTTTTTGTAGCCTTCGCGTTTGAGGCTCAAGACCGCATTTGGCCCTGCGTGGACGCTGCCATCAATCATTTTTGTGAAGTGGACGCCCAGGAACGGAAAGTCTGGGTTGGGAACTGGATAAATTAAGGTTTTGACGAGATAGCGTTTTTCTGGAACCAGTTCGTAGTATTCCCCTCTGAAGGGGACGATTTTGGCTTGGGGATCGACTTGAGAAAGTTTGGCAATGCGATCGCTATGCAGTCCAGCACAGTTTATCGTGCAGCGCGTCTCATAGATACCATTGTTGGTTTCAATTACCTGAGTATCGCCTTTTCCAATAATTTTTTCAACTTTGGTATTTAGACGAAGCTCTCCACCCTGCAACTCGATCAACTCAGCATATTTCCGAGCCACCTCCTTATAGTCGGCAATTCCAGTTGTATAAACTCGAATTCCCGCCACGCAGTTGACATGAGGTTCAATTTCTTTGACTTCTGAAGCGCTAATCTTAGTAACTTTCAGTCCGTTTTCTAAGCCGCGTTTGTAAAGATTTTCTAGTCGCGGCAGTTCTTTTTCTTCTGTCGCAACAATTACCTTGCCGCAAATTTCATGAGCAATGTCATACTCTTGGCAGAATTCCACAATTGAGCGACAACCGTCTCGGCAAAACTTAGCTTTGAAACTCCCTGGCTTGTAGTAAATGCCAGAGTGAATAACACCGCTGTTATTGCCAGTTTGGTGATATGCCCATTTGCTTTCTTTTTCTAGCACTACAATGCCAGCGTTTGGATAGCGTTTGCCCAATGCCATGCCAGTCGAAAGACCAACAATTCCCCCCCCGATGATTGCAAAGTCATACATGGTATTTTTGCACCTGAAACTAAGATGATTGAGAACTATTTAAGAAGTTATAAAGTTTCAGGTATGAGTCATAAGTACCTTGACCGCTCTTAACTTCCAACTCCTAACTCCTAACTATTTTACTACCACACCTTCCAAGGTGCTTTATCACTTTTCCAAAGTTCTTCAAGATAGGTTTTATCACGTAAAGTATCCATCGGCTGCCAAAAACCAGGATGTTTGTAAGCAGCTAGCTGTCCAGAGTCAGCTAGTTTTTCTAATGGCTCTTTTTCCCAAACTGTGGAGTCGCCTCCAATGTAGTCAATTACTTCTGGCTCCAGAACAAAATAACCACCATTTATCCAGGCTCCCTCTCCGTCTTGCTTTTCTCTGAAGCTGACGATTTTATCTTGTTCTTCTCCCAGAGAAAGCGCTCCAAAGCGTCCAGCCGGACGGGTTGCAGTCAATGTTCCTAAAGTCTTTTGTTCTTTGTGAAACTCAATTAATTCTTTAATATTTACACTGCTGACACCATCTCCATAGGTGAAGCAGAAAGTTTCATTGCCAATATGCTCTCTTACTCGCTTCAGCCGCCCACCAGTCATGGAGTTTTCACCTGTATCTACCAATGTGACTCGCCAAGGCTCAGCATATCCGCTATGAACATTCATTTGGTTAAACCGCATATCAAAAGTGACATCGGACATATGCAAGAAGTAGTTGGCAAAATACTCCTTGATTATGTAACCTTTATAACCGCAGCAGATGATGAAGTCATTAATCCCATAGGCAGAGTATGTCTTCATAATGTGCCACAGTATGGGTCTACCACCGATTTCAACCATAGGTTTTGGTTTAATAGTGGTTTCTTCACTTAAACGAGTACCAAGTCCTCCAGCTAGTATCACTGCTTTCATGTATCACCTCATATTTCTCAGGGTTATCGCTAACTTTCGATAGATACACTAGCCCCGCAATTATCTGAGTAAGGTGTGAGGTTAGTTTTCCATGTCACAATTCTAGTGGAAACTCTACAAATGACTGTAAAAATAACGTAAACTACTTACGGATAAATGTGAAGACTTGAAAAAGTTTTTGTAAATAGCCTGATATTTCACTGAATAATATAGTTGTACTTGTAAGTATAATCTCTCGTTCTAAAGAAACCCTTGAGAATGAACTAAGCATTATTGGTGTTGGAGTATCGATATTTACTTAAGTATACTGAAGCCGCTTTTAAGCACATTTTTGCTGCGTACAAGTTATAGGCTTTATTTTTGAGACGCTAGATACAAATCCCCCTTCGCCACCCTTAATAAGGGAGACAAAAAGGGGAGAGTATAGCAATCCTATTTGACTTGTGACCCAGCCCTCCAGATACCCGACTTCTCTAAGAAATCGGGTATCTCGCCTTCACGAATGATTTAGGACTGCTATAGCATCACCAAAAGTAATTAGCAGTACCTTCATTGGTACGCCGCGCTTACTAATGAGTAGTACAATGCTTTAAATAGCTACTGTTGAACTATTTTCGGGCAAAAATTTTCTTTTTTATCAGGCTTCTAGCTCGTCTTGCTTCTCTGCTCACACGCTGCAATAAATTGGGAGTTGTACTGCCATAATAATATCTTTCTAAAACAAGGCTATCAGATTGGGAATCCCGCAAAATAAAATTGGGATGTTTGAGCGGAAATGACATGGCTTCAACAGGCATATTAGCCCGCCAATCATAAATATCTCTGGTATGCGTTGATGTTAAACCAAAGCCAATATTTGAAACTAGATTAACATTAGGCACAACGTACAATCCCTGTTGCAACCAGCAGGAAAGTACCCATTGATAATCCCAAGTATCTGTACGGTTTTCGTGGACAGCTCGAAATACGTTACTCCACCAATCTACAGCACGAGAATCTGATAATATATCCATCAACCATCCCTGATCTCGGACTTCTGGCCAGAGCTTCATTTCAAGATCCATATGTTGCCATGCTCGTCGCCAAGAGGCCCATCCCCATAAATTAGGGAAGAGAGAATAATAGTAGCTGTAATCTGTCCGAGTGCTTCCCTTAAGGAAGTTACTGCCGCTAATTCCCATAATTTTCGGCTCATCTCGGTAATATTCGAGAATTTCTTCACAGAACCGAAAGAAACTGGGATGAGGTACGCAGTCATCTTCTAAGATAATTGCCTCTTCCACATTCTCGAATATCCAGTTTAAGCCAGTGTAAATGCGATCTTTAGCGCTAAGAAAAGTATCAGAGTAATTTTTTAGAATTTCGCAGTCCCAATCAACACGTTCAATAATTGCACGAGCAGCTGCATTTAGTTCAGCTTGGTCTGGTTTGTTAGCTGGGGGAATATTAGAGACTACTAAGAGCTTGAGTGGTTTTGCTTGCCGGATTGCTTCAAATACCTTTTGGGTGGTATCGGGGCGCTTGAAGATAAAAATAGCAACTGGTGTTTTTAGGTGCCAATCAGTCATTGAGTTTCCCCTTTGTGATCGCGTATTTGTTAGCGTTGATTTAAGCAACCTTAATTTTTTTAAAATTACTTAATCCTTGATATGCCTCTTACCTTCTGCATTTCCTCTCAAATCTAGCTTTTAAAAAGTAAAAAGGGCTGAGTAAGCTAGTTAAGAAAAAAGCCATTTCACAGGACGCAACTAGATCATTTTTTACCTGCCATCGATACTTGATTAAATGCAGAGTAGCTCGACGTAGGTTGCCCAGCATAATTCTTACTATAACAATTGGTTTTTGCCAATTTTTAGTATTAATCATCCGCAGTTGACAGATAGAAAAACCAGTTGTACGAATTAAGGAAAGGAGATAATCTTTTTCTAACCGCGATTTTGGTATCAGATGATAAATGTGCATCGTGGGGTTATACCAAATTTCCCAACCTCCTCTATGCAAGTGCAACGATATCTCAAAATCATTACCTCCTCTACCCTGACGAACTAGGCGAGTAGGAACATTTTCAAGCCATGCCTGTTTACGAATAACTAATCCTGCTCCTGGTGGCAAGCTTAAATTTTCTGGATCATATAGATTAGGTTTAGCTCCCCGTTCCTTAATTGCTAAAAAAGATTGGATTCTCTCAAAGTTTTTAGGTGGACTGACTTCAAAATTACCGTGAATTTGTCCGCCATAAGCACCCGCTTTTGGATGTTCTTGCCCAAATAAATAAGCTGCTGCTACCCAGTCAGAGGCGGGTAACGTATCATCATCTAAAAAACCAACGAAGGTGCCTTTAGCTTCCTCGACTGCCCGTTGTCTAGCGAAGGATAGCCCTTGTTGCGCCTCAAAGCAATACTTCAGCGGATAGGGTTGATGATGCCAGTTAGCTTGATAATCTTGAACAACTTTTTTCGTATTGTCATTACTGTTATTATCAACAACGATGATTTCCCAGGAGAAGTGTGCGGTGTTGATTTGTTCGCGCAGTTGCTCTATTACCTTGGCTAAACGGCTTTCCCCGTTGTATGTAGGGATGGCTACTGTGAAGTCAACCATAATTTTTTGCTTATGTGGCGTGTACCCTGTTAAATACCTTGCACGACCTTCTAATGTTATAACCGAATAAATAGCCGTTGAGAAGAATAAAGCTTATGCTTACCAAAAGTTTAGATATATTTAATCGAGCCGCTGCCGAACTGGTTTACCGAGTAGAACTTGTAAAACATAGTGGCAATCTACCGCCACTGTCAGCCAAGGATATGGCAATTGTCGATACTCTCAGGCAGCAAGGAACTTGTGTTACCTCTTTAGATGCTCTCTTAAGTTCTAATACACCAAGACTTCTGAAGGCAGCAGAGAGTCTAGTGCCAGAACTACCAACATCTTCCTATAAAAAAGATAGAAAATACGCGCTTGCCAGTCTAAATCAAATTATGAACCACCCAGATATTTTTCTCTGGGGACTTTTAAAAAAATTCCTTAACATTGTCGAAAATTATATTGGTGTTCCGGTTGCTTATCATGGTGTATCTGTTCGCAAAGATATGCTAGATGGAGAGCAGGTAGGTACTAGGCAATGGCATATAGATATAGAAGATCGCCGTATAGTAAAAATGATTGTTTATTTTAATGATGTGAATGATGAGGGAGGACCATATCAATATATTCCCAAGCAGTTAACTCCCCGAATTCGAGCGTTTAAAAAGGGTTACGGCTTTATTGAGGATAAACTTATAAAAAATTTGGTACCCGAATCAGATTGGATACCATGCACTGGCTCTGCTGGTACAGTAATTTTTACTGACACTTGCAGCATCTACCACCGTGGCAAAGTGCCTGTAAAATCTGAGCGGGTGACGATGTTTTTTTCTTACACTTCTAGACGGCCAAAAAACCCTACCTATTGTAAATCTGGCTTTTCTCATGAGCAGTTGCTCGAAGTTAGTAAAGCACTCTCTCAACATTGGATGGCTCGGAACGCTTTTCTAAAACCTGCACTCCGTTAACTTTCTCAGCTAGAGGAGCCAAAGGCGTTCTAAATACTCCTACCTGGTAGTCATCTCCTAAAGCATAAAAAGGTGGATACTTGGCAAAATCGTAAGTTTCGTTTTCTTCTAATTCATAGGTGTTTTCGTCAAACTTAATCCGTCCCCAATACCCAGTATTTCTAGGTAGGCAACCTGCCAAAAATGTCGTCCATCTTTGCGTTTCATTAGAAGATTTTGTGTAGTCTAGACGACCGTCAGCTCCTTGTTCCCGCAGGCAACTAAGGTTCTTCAGATATCCCTGAGACATCCACTTTTCCAGCAGCACCGGACTTGCTGCGTGCAGTCCAATAGCAACAACCGGATTTCGATTCTTCATATTTGAGTAGCCTTTATTCTCGGAGGGTGGATACTTTTCTATCTGACAGTGAGGGCAAGAAATTCAGAGTTTCTTTAAACTCCAATATTTTAGCTCGCCCAATTTCTAAATATCTATTTTTCAAAAGGAAAAAAGGACTAATCAAGCTAGATAACAGGAACTCGCGTTCGCAAGCCACAATTATATCGCTGTTAATTGTGTCTTTGCCTCTGTGTTTAATCAGGTGAAGTATCAACCTGCGGAGGTCATTTAGCAGGTAAATGGGAACCGCCAAAGGTTGCTGCCAATTCTTCAAACCGAGCAGCCGAATGTGATACCGGCTTAAACCTATGCAGCGAATTAAAGAAAGTAGATAATCTTTTTCTAAACGCCACCTAGGAATTTTATGCTGTACGCGCATTTCGGGGTTGTACCAGATTTCCCAGCCTGCTAGCTGGATATGCAGTACGGCTTCTAAATCTTCGCTAGCTAACTTAGCTTCTCGACCTTTGTGATTGAGAACTAGGTGCTTGGGAACGTTAGCAAGCCAAGCTTTTCTGCGCACAACTAACCCAGCACCAGGCGGTAAAAGCTTTTTGTCAGGTTCGTAGCGATTTGATAAAGAGCCTCGCTCCACTAATGCGAAAAAACAAGCGATTTTCTGAAAATTCTCTGGCGGCTCTACTTCAAAGAAGCCTTGGACTTGGCTACCGTAGGCTCCCGCCTCTTGGTGCGCTTGACCAAACGCATAAGCTGCGGCAACCCAGTTTAAATCCGGCAAGTTATCATCATCAAGAAAGCCAATGAATTCTCCTTGAGCTTCTTCCACAGCCCGTTGTCGCGCAAAGGCTGCCCCTTGCTCGGTTTCTAAATAATACTTTAAGGGAATGCTTGCTTGCCAGTTGGATTGATACTCTTGAACAACCTTCGCTGTATGGTCGGTGCTGTTGTTATCAATAACGATGATTTCCCAGGAAAATTGTTCTGTATTGAGCTGTTCTTGCAGTAGATGCAGAACTTCAGGTAAACGATCTCCACCGTTGTACGTTGGGATGGCTACTGTAAAGTTAACCATAATTTGTTCTTGGGGTTAGGGATGGTTTGTGTACGGTTTGATGTTCTGGTAAACCCAATTTCTAAACCGAAGCTGTGTAAGATTTTTCTCTACAGTGGTGTTTCTAAAGAATATTTTTTAGCTTGCCTTTACTGTAGCATCGCACTAAGTATTTTCCCTGATATTACTTACGTTGTGAACACCGGGCAACTGCGAATGTGCGGGACATCCTTTTTGTAGCCGCCAGTTAAATCAGGGAATTACGTAATTATAGTATCATCTCAGAGTTTGTACACAAACTACCGAAAGCAAAACTTAATTAAAATAACTAACTGGCAATTTTGCCTCACTTTTTACTGAATCTTTGTAATGTCTTGTTTTTGCTACTAAGATTATAAAATTTAGATTAAGCTAAGAGCTGATTTATGAAGTAAATATAAAGACAGTGGTATAGATAGTAATGCAGCCAATACCATATGTTGATGTTACAATTCGGCTCAGACCATGACGAGCAAAGCCTATAAAAGCGACATCACAGATGCACAGTGGCAGCTAATTGAATCCTTAATTCCACCAGCCAAAACCGGAGGGTATCCGCGAACTGTCAATCTACGTGAAGTCGTCAATGGGATTTTCTACGTACTACGCACGGGATGTTCTTGGGAAATGCTTCCACATGACCTACCCCCCTGCTCAACAGTTTACTTTTACTTTCGTCGTTGGCAGAAAACTGGAGTCTGGCAACAGATGAATCATCACCTGCGGCAAAAGGTTCGTCAACAAGTGGATAGAGACCCTCAACCAAGTGCAGCAATTGCTGATAGCCAGTCAGTCAAAACGACAGAAAAAAGGGGGAGGTGTACGGCTTCGATGGGGGTAAGTTAGTTAAAGGACGCAAACGCCACATCATTGTAGACACTCAAGGATTGCTGCTGAGTGTAGTCGTAACTCAAGCAAAGGGTCAAGACCGAGTGGGAGCGGCAGGGGCACTGATGGAGGAGACTTGTGAGTCTTCCCGTTTGGAATTAATTTGGGTTGACCAGGGCTATAGTGGTAAACACTTCGCTGGTGCTGTCGCCAGCATCTGTTGTGCCGAGGTGGAGGTGGTCAAACGTACAGAATCTGAGTTTAGGATTTTACCAAGACGGTGGGTAGTAGAACGTACATGATTGTTGGTTAGGACGCTATCGCCGTCTCAGCAAGGATTATGAACTACTGCCAGAGGTCAGTGAGGCAATGATTTATGGCGCTATGGTACAACTGATGCTCAACCGTCTCACCTCTTAATCAAAACTTTATAAATCAGCTCTAACTTGGTCTTCTAGAAACAAAGCCAAGACTTTATGGAGTATAAAAACATATAAAATGAAAATCATCTCCAAAGGCGATCGCATTTAGCGGTAGTGATATTCAATGATCAAAGCATTGTACGGTAGGGGGTGAAAGTGGATATATCACTACTTCTATACCACTACCCATTTAGTTTTGTAGGGAAGGGAGCTAAAAAAGGAAAAATGCAAAAAATTAATTCTTCACTTTTTCCTTTTTAGTCCTCAATCCCAAATCCTTAGTTCAGTACCCAGTTCACCAAAGTACGAACGCCGTAACCCGTAGCACCAGCATTGTTAACGCCGTTTTCCTTATCCGCCCAAACCGGGCCGGCAATGTCCAGGTGCGCCCAAGGAGTTTCCTTGACGAACTCCTTCAAGAATAAAGCCGCAGTAATCGAACCACCTGGACGAGGGCCAGTATTCTTCATATCGGCAATCTGTGACTTGAGTCCTTCAAAGTATTTCTCTTCCATAGGCATCCGCCACAGCTTTTCCCCAGCCATTTCCGAAGCCTTCAGCAACTCGTTGGCAACTGCATCGTCTGGACTCCACAACCCAGCAATATCGTCGCCCAGTGCAATTACGCAGGCACCTGTAAGTGTAGCTAAGTCAACAATAGCGTCAACGCCCAACTTTTCCGTAAATACCAGTGCATCCGCCAAAGTCAATCGACCTTCGGCATCGGTATTGTTAACTTCAATCGTTTTGCCGTTGGAAGCTTTGAGGACATCGCCTGGGTGCATAGCGTGACCGCTAATCATATTCTCAGTCACAGCAGAGATAAAGTGGACTTCCACATCTGGCTTCAACTGACCGATAGCCTTAGCAGCGCCAAGCGTGGCGGCACCACCACCCATATCCATCTTCATAGTCTCGATGCCGCTTCCAGCACCTTTAATGTTAAGACCACCAGAATCGAAGGTAAGACCTTTGCCGACAATTGCCAATTTCCGGCGGGGCGTTCCTTCTGGTTTGTAGGTGAGGTGGATGAACTTGGGGGGCATATCAGAAGCTTTAGCAACAGCTAAAAATGCCCCCATGCCAAGTTGTTCACACTCTTGTTGTTCCAGAATTTCTAATTGTAGACCGTGTTCTGCTGCGATCGCTTGTGCAGTTTCGGCCATAGTTATCGGCGTACACTCATTCGCTGGTGCTGCTACCAGTTCCCGCGCCAAAATCACGCCATCAGCGATCGCTTTAGCGCGATTAATTGCCGACTCTTGACCGGGCAACGAGAGTAAATCAACACGTTCTAGCTGCACATCTTTGTCTTCCGGTTCAGACTTAAACCGATTATCCTTATGTAAAGCTAAGAAGATGCCTTGCGCGATCGCACTCGCACTCGCCTCTGCATCCTGATTCCACACTGGCAGACTAACCCCCAGAGTTTTGCACTTTTCCTTTCTCGCTAACCGGGCAACAACAGCACCAGCCCGCCGCCAAGTTTCCAGCTTCAAAGCCTCTGGTTTACCCAATCCCACCAACATAATTTTGCGGATAGGGCTACTTCCACCAACGCGAGTTACAGCGCTACTGCCTTCTTTTCCCTTAAATTCCGTCTCTTCAATCAATTCCTTGATAGTCCCGGCGAGTTTTTCATCCAGCGCCGCCAAATCGCCAGTTATCTCCAATCCGTCCTCAAATAGCCCAACAGCGAGGGCATCCCCAGACCAGTCCAAACGTGGCGTATCAGTCGATCGAAATTCCATTCCTGTGTTCTGCTGATTGTTTACCTGTATTAGTTACCAGTATCGATCAAAATCAAAAGCCAGGTTTTTGTAACGTTCCCTTACAGGGTTGCCCCAAGTCAGGTAATTTTCGCCAGAGTATCAGCTAACTGGGAAACTTTGATTAAAATGCTAGAGTCTCAGGGAATTTGATTCAGACGTGGCGGAAAAGAAGCGATGTTGAAGCAGCGGAAAACCCAAATTTCTCTGGCTGTAGGGGCAGGATTACTTGCCCTAGTAGCTGGGGCAACTCTGTCAGTACCACAATTGACCAGTTTGTTAGGGAAATTGATGGTTAATATTCAGCCTCAGGAGCAGTCAAGCCAGAATCAGGGGAGCCAATCTGCTCCTTCGGTTTTGCCATTAGCGTCGCTCCCGGCGGCGCAGCGGGAAGCACAACTCGAAGCGATCGCCTCCAGCAATCAATCCATCGAGCGTAACCGCGCCCGTTATCTTTTGGCTAGCGATTTGATTGACTCTAAGCAAGGCAAAAAGGCGCTCAAACTGCTGGAAGGATTAGAGTCAGACTATCCAGTTATGGCACCCTATATTGCCTTAAAACGCGCTCAAGCTTACGAACTGGCTGGTGACACTCAAGCGCAGACGACTAGGCAGAATTTAGTCAAACAGTATCCCGACTCACCAGCAGCAGCCGAAGCACTGTATGTGTTGGGTAAAAAGAATCCGAAATATTGGGACAGTGCGATCGCATCCTTCCCCAGCCATCCCCGCACCGTGGAAATTGTGCGTACTAGGTTGAGCAAAAATCCTAATCAGCCGCAGTTGCTCTTAATGTTAGTAAAATACGCTGGGAAGGAGCCGGGAATTTTTGCCGTACAAGATCGGCTAGTTACCCTGGATGCTGCTGCCAAGAAACAAGGCACAACCCTGCTAAAACCCGAAGATTGGGAAGCGATCGCATTTAACTACTGGGAAAACCGCAGTTATGAAAAAGCCAGCATCGCCTATGCTCGCGCACCCCAAACTGCCCGTAACGCTTATCGCGCCGCCAGAGGGCTACAACTTTCCGGCAAAACACCACAAGCCAGAATTGCCTACTCATCCTTAATCTCTAAATTCCCCGATGCCGAAGAAACTGGACTCGGCTTACGGCGTTTGGCAGAATTAGTCAAACCCCTAGAAGCATTACCCTACCTAGATCGCGTTATCAGCAACTTTCCCGACGAAGCAGGTGAAGCACTCCTAGCCAAGTCCAAAATCCTCGAACAACTGGGAAGCTCTCAATCAGCCTCCGACGCGAGGCAATTGATGCTAACTAAATATGCCAGTTCCGACATAGCCGCAGAATATCGGTGGAAAGTAGCTCAACAACAGGCACAGCTAGGAGATTTCCGGGAAGCCTGGAAATGGGCGCAACCCATCACAATCAACAATCCCGATAACATTTTGGCTCCCAGGGCCGGCTTTTGGGTCGGCAAATGGGCAACTAAGTTGGGGAAACAGCAGGAAGCGAAAGCAGCTTTTGAACACGTACTAGCTAAGTATCCCCAATCCTACTATGCGTGGCGTTCTGCCGTCTTATTAGGCTGGGATGTGGGAGACTTTACCACCGTGCGTCAGTTGTCCCCGCAAGTAGTGCGACCCATCGAACACCCAGTCTTACCTGCTGGCTCCGAAAAGTTAAAAGAGTTGTACCAGCTAGGTCAACACCGGGATGCTTGGATGCTTTGGCAAGCCGAATTCCAAAACCGGATGCAGCCCACCGTTGCCGAACAATTTACTGAAGGCATCATGCAGCTAGGATTAGGCAACTACCTGAAGGGAATCTCTTATATTTCTACTCTCGAAGACCGTGAAACACCCGCCGAACTAGAGGAATACAAAGCTTTCAGGCAACAACCCGTTTACTGGCACAGTCTCTATCCTTTCCCATATCTGGAAATTATCGAAAGCTGGGCGCAACAGCGTCAGCTCAATCCTCTACTCGTAACAGCTTTAATTCGTCAGGAGTCGCGGTTTGAAAGTAAAATCCGTTCTGTTGCTGGTGCCGTTGGTTTAATGCAAGTGATGCCAGGAACAGGTAAGTGGGTTGCCGAAAAAATTGGAATTAAGCAATTTAATACGGAAAATCCCAACGATAACGTAAAATTGGGAACTTGGTTTCTTGACTTCACCCACAAGGAATATAACAACAACTCCCTGTTAGCCGTTGCTAGTTACAATGCCGGCCCTGGTAATGTCTCGAAATGGCTTAAGCAAAAAGGGTCTATCGATCCAGATGAATTTGTCGAAGAAATACCTTTTGATGAAACAAAGGGTTATGTCAGACAAGTTTTTGGTAACTATTGGAATTATCTGAGGTTGTATAATCCAGAAGTTTCTAAGTTAGTAGAAAAACACTCAGGCGTTCAGATACTGCGCTAAACAATTAAAGATAAAAAATTCAAGGGTGAATGTAGGGACATGGTATTACTAGGTATTACCATGTCCCTATTTTTCGGTTAGTGTTGTGAACCTCCAAGCTCCCCCAAGAAGGTTTTAAAAGGGGCTTTTAGAAGTATCACCCTCATTTTCATAGAGTACAGGTGCGTCCATCGCGAAGCTAGAGGGATCAGCCCTTAACCGTACAGTATTGTTTGCCTACAGCATGACACTTTCTTAAAAGTCACACATCACGTAACCATAGATTTTAATCTGTGGTAATTTATCGATTCTGGTAAAAACTGTTAGTCTTAATTTTTTTTAACAAGAAATTTAGGAGGACACCACTTTTGACAGAGGCTTGTTACCAATATTTTGCCTAGAGCAGCTTAATGCAATGTTTTGTAATCGGTTTCTCACTTAAATCGATTATCCTGGTTTAAAGAGTGTTCCATGCCTTCGGCTATGTGCCAGCAGCCGTAGCACAGAGATCATTAATTCACATTTGCCAGCTAATTTACAGCGTTCTGCACTTGTGTTTTTTTGCTGATTGTGCATAAAAAGCTGCTGAAGCAAGCACAAGCTATTCTTATTCAGAGTCTGAGGTTTTTCCAATCCACAGGATGATTTTGCGAATAGGGCTATCGACACCCAGCCGCATTATGGCATTGCGGACTTGTTGGGCTTTCAATTTAGTTTCTGGAATCAGTTCCTGCAAGGTACTACTGAGGTCTTCAGGCAGCTGTGTCACATTTCCGGTCAATTCCACCGCCTTTTTTTACAATCCAATTGCTAGGGCATCTCCCAAGAAAAATCAAACGCGGCGGAGCAGTAGCGTTAAATTTCAGCGTTTTGTTAATCAAGGATATTTGTGAGTGTTAGTCAGCGATCGCATAATCGCAAAAAGGCTCACCTTGGAGGTAAGAGGACTGGTTCAAAGCTTGACAAAGGGATAGCACTAACAACCACCGAATCCCAAAAAAGAGAGATGGATGTCCGTCGCACGGAGGTTATATGAGAAGGTCACGTCCTATTTTTGCCCGGAAAAACTCGCGTCTGGTTTTTTCGCGAGCCAACCAATCAAGAAGGAAAAATCAAGTCGTCCTGGCTGCCGTTGCGGGATTAAGTGCCTTGGTGATTGGCACAACCATGTTACCCAAGAAGTATAGCGGCTGGCTGGAGGGATTGGTCACTTGGGTTCCTTTCCAGGTTCAAAACAGCTTGTTAATGCGGGAAAATGACGACTCAGCTGTTGCCCGTTTAGTATCGCTACCAGCAGAAGAGCGGACATCGCAACTAGAAGCGATCGCTAACGGAAAATTATCTCTTGACCGCAGTCGCGCCCGCTATATGTTGGCTAGCGATGCAATTGCTGCAAAGCAAGGTGAAAAGGCACTCTCCCACTTAAAAGCCCTAGAGCATCAATATCCGGTTTTATCCGGACATATTCTCCTCAAACGAGCGCAAGCTTACGAACTTACTGGCGACAAAGGTAAAGCCAAACAAACTTGGGAAGAGTTGGCACGCCATTCTAAAGAACCCGTGGCAGCTGAAGCTTTATATGCACTAGGGAAGACAGATAAAGAATATTGGCAGCAAGCAATTGAGGAATTCGAGAGCCATCCTCGCACCCTGGAAATAGCACGGTCTTTGCTCAAAGAAAATCCCAATCAGCCGGAATTGATGCTGTTGCTGGCGAGATACGCCTTTGACACACCCTCCATTACCTCCGTGCTAGACAAATTAGTTGGTTATCCGGACGCGATCAAGCCGGAAGACTGGGAAGCGATCGCTCTAGCCTACTGGGGAAACCAGAAATACGGTCAAGCCAGCGCCGCTTATGCTAATGCCCCTCGCACACCCAAGAACGCCTACCTCGCCGCTAGGGGACTCCAGCTAGCCGAAAAGAAACCACAAGCAGTCCGCGCCTATAAACAAATGGTGCAGGACTTCCCCAAAGCCGAAGAAACCGCAACAGCTCTGATCCAAATTGCCAAAATGGGCCCCGCGATAGAAGCGGTACCTTATCTCGACCAAGTTATTAATCAATTCCCCGATCGAGCTGGCGAAGCACTGGTATTAGAAGCTTCCGTTCTCGATAGTCTCAAAAGTTCCGAGGGAGCCGCCGCAGCTCGTCAAACATTATTAACCAAATATGGCGATTCCGATGCAGCCGCACAATATCGCTGGAAAATGGCTCAAAGTAGGGCAAGAGCTAAAGATTACCAAAGCGCCTGGAAATGGGCAAAACAAATTGCCACCGAAAATTCTGATAGCGAGTTAGGTCGTCAAGCCACCTTTTGGACGGGTAAATGGGCTAAAAAGCTAGGAAAACAGCAGGAGGCGAAACAGGCTTTTGAGCAGGTGGTGACTAAGTACCCACAGTCTTACTATGCGTGGCGGTCTGCTGTGCATCTGGGCTGGGATGCGGGAGATTTTTCTACAGTACGCAAGCTAGATCCTAAAGTAAATTGGCCTGCCAAGCGACCAGTTCTACCTGTAGGTTCTGCGACTTTACAAGAACTTTACCAGCTGGGTCAAGACAAAGATGCTTGGACACTCTGGCAAGCGGAATACAAAAACCGGGTCAAGCCAAGTGTGGCAGAACAATTTACCGATGGTTTAATCAGACTCGCCAAAGGGGATCGCCTTCAAGGAATCTCTAAAATATCTAGCCTGGAAGACCGCGAAACACCAGAAGAACAAGCTCAGTACGAAACTTTACGGCAACAGAAGGCTTACTGGCAAGCTCTCTATCCCTTGCCTTATATCGAAACTATTGAAACTTGGTCTTCCAAGCATCAACTCAATCCCCTGCTCGTCCTCTCTGTGATCCGCCAAGAGTCAAGGTTTGAGCCAAAAATTCGTTCTTCTGCTGGCGCTATGGGTTTGATGCAGATAATACCAGCAACAGGTAAATCGGTTGCCCAAAAAATGGGAGTTAAGCAATATAAACTTGACAACCCCAAAGACAATATCAAGTTAGGCACCTGGGCTTTGGATGAAATGCACGATCGCTACAAGAATAATTCCCTCTACGCGATCGCTAGTTACAATGCTGGTTCCACGATTATATCGAAGTGGTTGGGCGAAAGAAGTTTCAGCGATCCAGACGAATTTGTGGAAAATATTCCCTTTGAAGAAACCCAAGGTTACGTCAAAAACGTGTTTGGCAACTACTGGAACTACCTGCGCCTGTACAATCCAGAAGTTTCCAACCAAGTAGCAAAATACGCCGATGGTCAGCCAACCGCGCTAAAAAAATAAAAAATCGGGACTGGGTTAGCATCTTCTCAATCACGTTTTTCCCCATTTTTTAATCACCCAGATAGCAAGACATAGATAAAATAGTCAACAAATACTGAAACCAACCCCTTGACCGATGACGCTTCCTTCCGAAGTCGATACCGCACTCCCGCCAGACTTAGAATTGGCAACTTCACCCGAAGATGAATATCTTGATGAACTCCCTGCTGAAGTCGAAATGTCCCTGTTCGACCATCTGGAAGAGTTGCGGCGGCGAATTTTCTATGCGCTGATTGCTGTTGTTGTTGGTGTGGCAGGTTGTTTCCTGTTTGTCAAGCAAATCGTCCGCTTATTGGAAATCCCGGCGCAGGGAGTTAAGTTTCTCCAACTTGCACCAGGAGAATACTTTTTTGTCTCTATCAAAGTCGCTGGTTACAGTGGCTTGCTAGTCGCCAGTCCTTTTATCCTCTACCAGATTATCCAGTTTGTTCTACCAGGGCTAACTCGCCGCGAAAGTCGCTTAATAGGGCCAGTTGTCTTGGGGTCAAGCTTTCTGTTTGTGACCGGTCTGTTTTTCGCTTATGTAGCACTTATTCCAGCGGCGTTGAATTTTTTCATCAGCTACGGTGCAGATGTCGTAGAACAACTATGGTCAATTGACAAGTATTTTGAGTTTGTGCTGCTGTTGATGTTTAGCACTGGCTTGGCGTTTCAAATTCCCATAATCCAGCTATTGTTGGGCTTTTTGGGAATTGTCTCTTCAGCGCAAATGTTTTCTGGCTGGCGGCTGGTGATTCTGGGAGCAACTGTATTGGGTGCGGTGCTGACACCTTCCACCGACCCGCTTACCCAAAGTCTTCTCGCTGGTGCGGTGCTGGGTCTTTACTTCGGCGGTATCGGTTTGGTAAAGCTGTTAGGGCGCTAAGATATTTTCTCGTTCCCAATTTCTCAGAGTATCCATTCGGAGGCGCGATCGCCCAAATCTAGGGGAATGCTTACCGCTTTACCCAGACGAGGGCGATCGCGTGTCTGTTCAATATACTCCTGCACCGTTGATGCTCCACCCCAAGCATGGAGATAACCAGCGACAGTCTCCAGGTGCGCTATGTACTCCGCCTCTGAAAGCGGAAAAGACACCTGCTCTAAATATTTCCACATCACCTGCACAAAAATCTTGTTCTGAACCCGCCTAATCTGGATATCGTATGAGCGTCCCCACTTGGAAAGCAGCAGTTGCTGAAGGTCTTGTCCTGTCATAATTTTTTATTGTTATAAATTTTATTCACATATCGTCATAAAGGAAGCGGTTCTTAAAATTATGATACGGTGCAAAAGAATGTAATAATACCCTAAGCAAGGCTGTAAACCTTTCCCCAAAAGGGTTTGTGGCGGCCCTGAGTAGTGGCTGTTTGATATACATTTATTAGTCAGGGTTTAACAAATTCGGGGATATTTCTCCAAATTGTTTACATAGCTATACACTGAAGACGAAATCATGGCTCAACTTTCTGGATCAGCAGACGTTCCCGATATGGGACGTCGCCAATTTATGAACTTGCTAACTTTTGGTGCCATTACAGGAACAGCACTGGGCGCACTATATCCGGTTGTCAAGTATTTTATCCCGCCGTCGAGCGGTACAGGAGGCGGTGGTCTAACTGCTAAGGATGCCATCGGCAACGACATCATTGTGAGCGACTTTTTGGCGAATCACAATCCAGGCGATCGCAGCTTAGTTCAGGGCTTCAAAGGCGACCCCACCTACATTGTGGTGACAGAAGACAAACAAATCGAGAATTACGGTTTAAACGCTGTTTGCACCCACTTAGGCTGTGTGGTTCCCTGGAACTCCGGCGAAAACAGGTTTATTTGTCCCTGTCATGGTTCCCAGTATGACAACACTGGCAAAGTAGTCCGGGGCCCAGCACCTCTGTCCTTGGGACTGGTTCACGCCGCAGTCGTTGAAGACAAAGTTACTTTAACACCCTGGACGGAAACCGACTTCCGTACTGGCGAAAACCCCTGGTGGACATAGGGATTTTAGATTTTAGATTGAGTCTGAAATCTAAAATACACCCATCCACGCATCCAAAATTGTTTGAAATTGACACTTCCTACCCCTCCTTAATAGATGAGAAAAGCTTCTTTTGCGGCGATGTGTAAATTAGGCAAGCGGGTAATTGCTAAAAGCATCCTGGTGGCGATCGCCACCCTATCATTATTCTTCGCAAGCGATCGCGTCCTTCCCCAGTCAGCTAGCGCCTACCCCTTCTGGGCCCAGCAAACTTATCCGGAAACCCCCCGCGAACCCACCGGGCGGATCGTCTGCGCTAACTGTCACCTGGGTGCCAAATCCACCAAAGTTGAAGTTCCTCAATCAGTTCTGCCAGACACCGTATTTGAAGCCGTAGTCAAAATCCCCTACGACACCAACATACAGCAAGTGCAAGGTGATGGCAGCAAAGGCCCCCTGAACGTGGGTGCCGTATTGATGTTGCCCGAAGGCTTTAAGATTGCCCCAGAAGACAGAATTCCCGAAGAAATGAAGGAAAAAGTCGGGGAACTTTACTTCCAATCCTACAACGAAGACAAAGAAAACATCGTTATCGTTGGCCCCATCTCCGGCGATCAATACCAGGAAATTGTCTTCCCAGTTCTTTCTCCCAATCCAGAAACCGAAAAAGGAGTTTACTTCGGTAAATATTCCATTCATGTCGGCGGAAACCGGGGACGCGGACAAGTTTACCCAACTGGCGAAAAGAGCAACAACGCCGTCTATAACGCTTCTGTAGCTGGTAGAATCACCTCTATTGCCCAAGCAGAAGAAGGCGGCTCCCAAGTCACCATTCAGCCAGCAGAAGGCAGTGCCGTTGTTGAGACAATTCCCGCAGGCCCCGATCTAGTCGTTTCCGAAGGGCAAGAAGTCAAAGCAGGCGAAGCTTTAACTAACAATCCTAATGTCGGTGGATTTGGTCAAGTAGACACCGAAATCGTCTTGCAAAGCCCCACCCGCGTCAAGTGGTTGATGGCATTCATCTTCGCCATCATGCTGTCTCAAGTCATGCTAGTGCTGAAGAAGAAGCAAGTAGAAAAAGTGCAAGCCGCTGAAATGAATTTCTAGTTTCTGTACTGAATAATTGCGTGTAGGACAGGCATAATGCCTGTCTTTTTTTATTGTGCTTCTATTAATCTTGCCCGTTGGCTATTTTTTGGTCGGGTGAGAGTAGAAGAGCGATCGCAACGAGTAGCCGCTAAAGTTAGACAATTAAATATTGGCCCAGATACTCTCTAGAAACACACCAACGGCTTATGAACGCGCTGACAACCGAAACTATATAATTCGCTTTCGCTAGTAACATTTGCCAATGCAAAGCCGAGGCGAGCAGAAACATTATCATGTAATTGTGCACGTTTAATCAAATTTGTCAATACTTGGGTTGAACCAATTTCCACCACCCGTTTTACACCTTCTGCTGCTAATTGCAGGGTGATTTCTCGCCAGCGAACCGCACCAGTCATTTGCCGACCCAGGCGTTCTTTCAAAACTGCGGCATCAACTGCTGGCAAGGGTTCTACATTCGATAAAACAGGAATTTCGGCTGTCTGAAACTCAATAGAATCTAACGCTTGCTGGAACGCGAAGGCAGCTGTCGCCATGAACGCAGAATGAAAAGCACCAGAAAGCTTCAGGGGAACCACACGCTTCGCCTCTACCTGGGATAGCACCAAGGCTACAGCAGCTGGAGATCCAGAGATTACCAATTGGTCTAAATTATCACTCGCTAGTTCTACATTAGGAGTTTGCTGGATTTGTTGTTCGAGAAGAATGCGATCGCATCCGATCAACACAGCCATCATCCCACTTGGAGCCTTATCCATCAACTCGGCGCGGCGCTTAATCAGGCGTAACCCCGATTCAAAATCATACACTCCAGCAGCATAAAGAGCGATGTACTCGCCCATACTGTAGCCTGCCACAAAATCGGGTTGGTGTCCCTGCTGCTTCATCAAGTCAGCAAGAATACTCGACACAACATAAATGCAAGGTTGGGTGTAGAAAGTCCGCGATAGCATTGTTTCATTGCTTTGGCAGACTTCCAAAACCGACCAGCCTAAAATTTCCTCTGCCAGCTTAAACCTGGCTTTAGCAGCAGGTATCTTTACTAAATCCAGCCCCATCCCTATCCTTTGGGAACCCTGACCTGGAAACACCCATGCAGTCTTTATAGCCATTCTTTCCAAAAAGATAAGGGGTTACTTTTTTGTAAAACAATAATGCAGCCTTTCATTCCAGAAGAGAAAACCAAAGGCTAGTTCTTGAATATAAAACTTTTGACAGTTTACAGATTTTTTAAGTTCCGCACTACCTGATCAACTCAAAACAAGAAACTCTGCGTAGCTTTGCGTACTTTGCTTTAAAACCCTTCTCCCCTTTCTAGACAGAAGATACCTCTCAAGAGGGTTGGCAATATTCCCAAAACAAGCTGATAGTCAATCTAACACCATCAATGAACGGCATCGCCTAGTAGAGCAACTTCTATGTAACTCAACATCAGAGAGGTGCTTATGAAATCAGTAGTAAGTAGCATTGGCGTTAGCTTGGCAGGATTATACATCATAGGAAGCGTCAGCAGAGAACCCATACTGGAAGTTGCGATCGCTTCCACTCCTAACCCCATCTCCATAGCCCAAGCTGCTAAACCCTCAAAAGTAGAAATCGCCCTTGACGAAGGGAACTTAACTGAGGCGGTGCCGCAAATTGAGGCAACTTGGGAAAAGCAATATGAGGATTATTTTCGGATAACTTTTCCCGACAAGTCAATAACCGTTAAGGATGTTGCCAATACTTTAGACCGAATCGCTAAGCAAACCGGGAAAAATACTGCCCTGATTTATGTATTTCCCCTAGATCAACAACTAGAGCTCGTGTTGATTACTCCAAAAGGTAAACCAATTCACAAGCGAATTCTAGCAGCTAAACGCGAAGTTTTACTGGAAACAGTTAAAGAATTCCGAAAGAATATTGTCAACCACTCAATCAAAGGTAGTAAAGAGTATTTTCCAGCAGCCCGACAGCTTCATCAGTGGATTATTGCGCCGCTGGAAGCAGACTTAGAAACTAATAATATAGACAGCTTAATTTTTTGCATGGGTGTTGGCTTACGCACTATGCCATTGGCAGCATTTCATGATGGGCAAAAGTTTCTTATAGAAAAATATAGTATTGGACGCATCCCTGCCTTCAAACTGACAGATACCAGATACGCTGACATCAAAAAATCACCAGTTTTGGCAATGGGTGCGTCAAAATTTAAGGAACAAGAACCATTACCTGCCGTGCCAGTAGAGTTATCTGCTATTACACAAAAGCTGCGACGGGGTAAATCCTTTCTCAACCAAGAATTTACTTTGCATAATTTGCAGTCGCAACGCGCTTCACAGCCTTTTAAAATTATTCACCTAGCGACTCATGCTGACTTCCTACCGGGAGTTCCCAGCAACTCCTACGTTCAGTTTTGGGACGAAAAACTGCGGTTGAATCAAATGAAGCACTTAAGCTGGAATAACCCACCAGTAGAACTGTTGGTGTTGAGTGCCTGTAGAACAGCTTTAGGTGATAAAGATGCAGAGTTAGGCTTTGCAGGGTTAGCGGTTAACAGCGGCGTAAAATCAGCTTTAGCTAGTCTGTGGTATGTATCAGATGAAGGAACTTTGGGACTGATGACAGAGTTTTATCGGCATCTAGCTACTGCGCCTATTAAAGCAGAAGCGTTGCGGCAAGCCCAGATAGCAATGTTGAAAGGGCAGGTACGCATAGAAAATGGTCAATTGCATTCTCCGAGAGGAAATATATCTCTACCGCCAGAACTGGCAGGGCTTGGGAATCAAAATTTATCGCATCCCTATTATTGGGCAGCTTTTACAATAGTTGGTAGCCCGTGGTAAGCAAGGTAATCCTGTAAAAGGTAAAAAAGATAAGTAGGTTTGCTTGAGGAACCTCACCCAACTCTCCTCTCCATAATTAGGTTTGGTTTTATTTTATTGCCCCACTTAAACCCACTTGATATTCTTCTTTATTCAGAGCATATATAACCGCTTTTTACTCCGATGCTTTCAGATTAGGGAGTTGACTTTATTTGAAAACAAACTCTTTTTCAAACTTTAGGCTAACTTTTTATAATTACCGTTTGTGTAGTGAATTTCCTCCGAACACTACTCTAGATAAAGCATCAACATTTTTCCTAGCAAAGCGATCTGTTCAGTAAATGAAATTTTCTCATTGCCCCACAAACGCTCTAAAATTAAGCCATTAATTAAACTCAATATAAACCAAGCGATCGCAGGATCGGAAATTTCTAAGAAATTAGCGATCGCTTGTTGATAACGCTCATCAATTTGCTGAAAAAATTGAGCTTTTCGTAGTTCTTCCCGGTCTTGATGCTGACAATAATCAACAATGATAAATGCTTGTTTGATAAAGTATTCCTCGTTTTTAACTAGAAATCTACCCAAAGCTTCTACACGCTCTTGCAGGGTTTGCATTCCTTCTAACTGTGCTGCTGCTGTAGTCACATCCTGCTGACTTATCTCTTCCACCAATTGCTCAAACAGAACTTGTTTACTCGGAAAGTAATGATACAGCGTCCCGGTGGAAACCCCTAATCCTTCAGCAATTTGGCGCATGGTGATGGCAGCATAGCCTTTATGAGCAAATAAATCAAAGCACTTACTCAGCAATTCTTTGCGGTATTGGTCACGATTAATAATCTTGGGCATACAAACAAAAGCGTTACTCAAAGGCGATTTGCACAATCAGACTGTAACGCCCACAGCTAAAATTGACTACTTGACATATTATATCGAACGTATGTTATAAATAAAAGCATCAAAGCTAAAGGAGCTTAAGTATCCGAATATTGCGGTTAGAAGTTAGCCAAATCGCTGCATCTAAGGGCAATCTGGGGCAAAAATCAACCGTGAGGAGACATGAAAAATCCACTTGCAACCGTTTACTGCTATATCGCCGCCTGGAATGAGCGCGAACCTTCCCGCAGAAGAGAGTTAATTCGCCAAGCGTTCGCAGAGGATGCAGTGTACGTAGATCCGTTGAGTAAAGCTCAGGGTTATGACGAGATCGATAAAGCGATCGCTAGCTTCTTTGAGATGCTTCCGGGTACCGCATTTCTGGTTAGCGACGAAATCCACCGACAGAACTCAATTTTGAGCTATAGCTGGAAGCTCACAGCTTTAGATGGAAGCACGTTGGTAGAGGGAAGCGATCGCGTACAGCTTGCGGAGGACGGTCGCTACCGCTACGCTATTGGCTTTTACGTAGCTGATCCTGTAGAGACATCTAATAAGGCTAAAACAGCTTTTGAAGCTTATCAAAACTAGATTTTCGACAATGAGGTGAACAAAATGCTTTTCTTTTCAATATGGGGGTTTTTCCTCTGGTTAGTAGTAACGATTCTTGTGAGATTCGCTGGAGAATTTTTATTGAATCCAGACAATTTTATGGTGGTACTGTTGACTTTTGTATTTACAGCACCTTTAATTGCTGCCGTCACTTATCCTATTTATATCTGGCGAAAGCTTCCAACATCGGAACGTCCTTTAGCTGCCATTTACACCTTATTAACTGGAATGTTTTTGGACGTATTTATTGTCTTGTTTTATCCGGTAATCCTTCCTAATCTCTCGCCCATTGAAATTAGAATTTATTCAGCATTGTTACTATGGGCATATAGCTGGGGATTATTGTCAGGCTTTTTTCCCAAACAGTTAACGGTAACAAGAAAATCACCTTCAGCGTTAAATATCTCTTAGCTAAAGTATGGTAGTAGGTTGAGGAAAAAAACCTACTACCAATAAATACTACATTATAAGGAAACTTGATATAAATTGGAGATAGCCTTAGTTGAGGGATAGATATGACAACAACAGTCTCGCTGGAAGAATATCTCCCAATCCAGATTGAGTATCCAGATGAAGACGGTAAGCCGATTGCCGAAGGTGATGTGCAGTGTAATTACTTGATTTATGCTCAGAGTGCGCTGCGGATTTATTTTCAAAATCGTCCTGATGTATACGTGGCTGGCAATTTATTTATTTACTATGAAAAAGGTAATCCGGAGTCAGTTGTTGCACCGGATATATTTGTTGTCTTGGGAGTAGAAAACAAGGAACGCCGTACTTTCAAAACTTGGGAAGAAAATAATAAAACGCCTGATTTCGTGTTGGAGATAACTTCAAAAACTACCCGCGCCAAAGATCAAGGTGCAAAAAAAGGAATTTACGCTTATTTGGGGGTAAATGAGTATTATCAATACGACCCTACAGGGGATTATCTCAATCCCCAAATCCAGGGTTTACGCTTAGTTGAAGGTAATTATTTGCCAGTAGCAACAACAACTTTGCCGGATGGTACAGTGTCGTTAACCAGTGAAGTTTTGAAGCTGGAGTTGCGGCTAGAATCTGGAAAACTACACTTTTACGAGCCAGCAACAGATAAAAAACTCCTTACCCATAATGAGGAAGCAGCAGCACGACAGCAAGCAGAGGAAAAAGCCCAGCGATTAGCCGCTAAACTCAGAGAGTTAAATATTGATCCAGACACCCTCTAAAAATAAGGTGGGCTTGCCAAACCTAATAAAACCCCCCGTAATTCGGGGGGTTGGGAGTATCTGTATTACAAGGGACGATAAACTCGATAGTTGATTTCGGGGAAGATGTTGTCAATTTCTTCGACTTTTTCTAACCAACCGCTGTCGATTTTACCGATGTTGATGTCATCGTAGAGCTTGTTGAAGCGCATAAGATGCGATCGCGTTCTTCGCACCGCATACGGTACCATCGTCCCAGTACGCATAATAAACGCCCAGTCAGAAGATTGCGCCAGCAGCAATTCTCGCGCCGCTTGGTTCAGCGCTTTCCACTCCAGTTCATCAGCAGGTTCGCGTCGCCCTAACTCAATCATCCGTTCTGCTGCTTTGTGCAAATGCGGATAAATCCAAGCATTAGTCTCATTCAACCAATACTCATGGAAACCTTTGTAACCCCAACTCGACTGAGAAGGACGACAGACTTGCTGCGTTGGGTTGGCGCGTAAATAATCTGCCAAATGCGTCATCTGATACGTACTTTGGTCATACCAAGACTTGCGGAACAGATAATCTATAAACCACGGGCCTTCATACCACCAGTGGCCAAATAACTCTGCATCGTAGGGCGAGACGATGATTGGCGGACGCTGCATAATGTGGTGCAAGTGTTCGACTTGCCGCTCCCGATTATACGTAAAGTTCGCGGCGTGTTCAGCAGCCTTTTCCCGCGCCCAGTAAGGGTCATAAAGTTGCTTATCGCCCAACCCTAAACCACGCCCGGTAATTTTGTGATATTTGATGCCCGTATTCTTCCGCTGGCCATTGGGCATGATGTAGGGCTTGATGTATTCATATTCTGCTTCCCAGCCCAAATCCTTGTAAAATTCCCGATATTCCGCCGCACCGGGATAGCCTACTTCCGAAGACCAAACCTGTTGGGAAGACTCGTGATCTCGACCGAAGGCAGCAACTCCGGTTTCTGTAAAGATGGGGGCATAGGAGCCAAAGCGGGGGCGAGGACGGGCGTAGAGAATGCCATGCCCATCAGTGAGGAAGTAGCGCAAGCCTGCATCCGCTAACATCCGCTCTAATCCTTCATAGTAGGCGCATTCTGGCAACCAAATCCCTTTGGGAGGACGACCAAAGGTTTGCTCGTAGTGTTCTACTGCTACCTGAATTTGCGCCCAGACTGCTTGGGGATACATCTTCATCAGCGGCATATACCCGTGAGTTGCGCCGCAGGTGATGATTTCCAGGTTGTTACTATCTAAGAATTGTTTAAACGCCGTCACTAAGTCCCGGTCGTGGCGTTCCCATGTCTGACGAATGCTGTGAAATTCATTCGTGTAGTGTTCCGCGAGGTAGCGGATATGACCGTTATTCTTGTTATGCTCAACTTCTAGTTGAGCGAGTTCTTCCAGTTGGGCTAAGTGTTCGTCGTAGCGCTCTTGTAGCAAAGGATCGCGTAGCATTGACACCAAAGGCGGTGTCATACTCATTGTGATTTTGAAGTCAATGCCGTCCCGTTTTAAGCCCTCAAATACGTGCAGCAGAGGAATATAGGTTTCGGTGATGGCCTCAAACAGCCACTCTTCTTCCAGAACATAGTCACTTTCAGGATGGCGGACGAAGGGTAGGTGAGCGTGGAGGACTAGGGCGAGGTAGCCGATGGGCATAATAACTTTGGGGTTTGGGATAGATGTGGAATCGAGGCAAAGACGAATTTTAAATTATTTTAAGATTTTACGGCTAAAGGTAATAAGTATAAGAGCGGTTTAGTTTATTAAGGGCTAGAAGCTAAAAGGCATAAAGATAAAAGGCAAAATATAAAAGGCAAGAAATGGGTAATGTGAAGACTGAGGGCTTGGGGCAAGATATCTTATAGCAACCGTTTGCCAGCAATCCGATGAAACGGGATCTGGAGTATCGTCTAGATTGCTTTTGGCTGTCTATGCTGAGAAATAAGGATCAACCAAGTGAGAGCAAATGCCGAAAAATCCTTTGAGTTTATGTTTGTTGACCAGCACCCTTTGGTTTGGTGCTTCGATTGCTACTATTGCCCAAGCGCCTATCCCAGAACCAGCCCAAGAAAGACCTGCTCAAGCGCCTACCCCAGCGCCAGCGTCGTCTAATATAAAGTTGACGCTGGAAGATTTGCCTGCTGGCTTCCAAGAATTACCGCCAGAAGTAGCAGCTGCTATTGCTTCAAATTTAGAAGTTCTTAGACAACAGCTGACTCAGGCAAACATCAAGCCGGAGAATTTCTTTGCTTTTGTCAATCAAGAGAACTTCCAAATTGTCTTGGGATTCACGGGCAATATGCCGTCAGAACCGGATCGGGCAAACTTTGATGCTAGTCTGCAAGAAATGCAGAACCCGGAAGCACAGCAAAAAATGTTGAGCCTACTCCGCCAAAGACTAAAAGGATACCAGGGACTAGAGGTTGTGGAATACAAACCACTTCCGGAACTGAATAGCCTGGGGAATGCCTCCTCCGGCATGAGCTTGGCTCTCAAGCTGCAACAGCAGCCTGTGCGGATGGATGTAGCGGCTTTTCGCCGCAACCGGGTAGGGGCGTTAACAGCGGTGATTTATACAAATGGTAAACAACCATTGGTGCCAGTGGGGGATGTGGTTCGCAAGTTAGACGGGCGAATTTTGCAAGTGTCTCCTGCTGCTAATCTTCCGGGTTCAGTGAGGTAGAAAAAGCGATCGCGCTCAAATTAATTGAGGCTGATGTGCGATGTTAAACTCAATTAATTAATTCTCAATGGTTGTGGTGGGCTTCTGCTCACCCTAGCCAATCAATCGGATGATTGCTTAAACTTGACGGCGTGACTTAACTTCGCTATGACCTGATGGAGATTGTCAGGAGTGAAGACAGGGCGATCGCATTTTGGTCTTTTTGAGTTATGCGATCGCTCACCTACATCTACAATCCGTTAGCGAACGTTACCTAAGGTATCGCGCCTTCAAGTAACAAGATTTAAGCCCTATAAAGACTCAATAAACCAAGGTAATTTTAGAATAGGGGACTGTAAGCTCTCTCCATAGGTTGCCTATGCCTGCCCTAGACATCTATCACGATGCTGTGAAGAATGCACTCGTCAAAGATGGTTGGACCATTTCTCATGATCCGTTTCATCTGCGATGGGGCAAAAAGGATATGTATGTCGATCTTGGCGCACGGCAACTTTTGGCAGCAGAACGGGAGGAACGCAAAATTGCAGTAGAGATCAAGGGCTTTGTCGGTGCTTCCGAATTGGAAGACCTTAAAAATGCAGTCGGTCAGTTTGTTCTTTACCGGGCTGTAATGCGTTAAACCAATCCAAATTGGATTTTATATCTGGCAGTTCGCGACATAACGTTTAACTCTCTTTTTGAGGAACCAATTGGTCAACTCTCCATTGCTGATGAAAATCTGAACCTAATCGTATTTGAAGCTCACAAGGAGGTAATTGTGCAATGGATACCTTAGAGAACTATCGAAAGATTATTAAGAGTGTTCTTGAACCCTACACTAAAATTCCATACGCGCATGGAGAACTTACTTGTAAAGCAGTTTTTGATGAAGTAGCTGATAGCTATTTATTGATTACTCTCGGTTGGGATGCGGCAAGGCGTGTTCATGGATGTCTTGTTCATCTTGATACTATTGAGGGCAAGGTTTGGGTGCAACGAGATGATACAGAAGATGGTGTAACTCAGGAACTGGTTGCTGCGGGAATTCCTAAAGATAAAATCGTTTTGGGGTTTCATCCACCAGACGTGAGGCAGTATACAGGATATGCCGTTGCTTAGCGATTCGCTGGCGCGACAGCTTCGCTTCACGCCTTTTGGTCTGTTTGAGTTAGGCGATCGTGCTAAATCGGTACAACATGGCGGAGCAAACCGATAAGAAAATTGTCTGCTGACAAATCAGATGCAGGTTCAGTGTAGTTAGGAGTCTCGTCTACTCTGTCTTTGTCTGCCATTAAGAAACAAGCTGCATTATAGTGTCTTTCCCTAACCATCTTGCGACAAAATAGTTCATATCGCTTTGCATAAGAACTATTCTTGAAATCCTCAAACACAGGGAAGTGTGGTTCAGAGACGTTGACGGGTCTGTGTGAAGCTGGGCAGTCCTCTAGGACAATCAGATACCCGATCCACGGTGGCGGGGCATTTCCGAATGCTCCCTCCCTAAAAGCTGTCCATATATCTAAAGCTGATCCCATTGCTTCTTCTGCACGATTGTTAAAGTTATTGCCGAAGCTGGGACCGACGTGGCTCTTAAGCTCTATAGCAGCTTTGAATTGACCCTCAGAAACAACTAAGAAATCATAGGTTTTGGTAGGACGAAAAAATCCAGGCAGTACAGTTAAACTCTTCTTGATGTGAATGCTCTCTTGAGAAATACCTGCATCAAGTAACAAGTTTGTGATTGCCAGAGCAAAACCATCCATTTGCTTACCACCTGTAACGTCTCTTCGATTACCCTGGTCAATCTTCCCAAGCAGTTCTTGTGCTTGTCGCTGGGCTATTCGCTGATTCCAGAAGCCGCGCACTGCATCGTTGAAAACATTAGATGGAATAGGCATTAAGCTCCCTCAAAATCTATTAGTGAAAGTTGAGTGGCTCGTAATTCCTGAAGTCGCTTTAGTGCCATTTTGTGGTAAACAGGTTCTACTTCAAATCCGATACTGTTGCGCCCCCATAATGAAGCAGCCAAGCTTGTCGTACCAGTACCGAGAAATGGATCGATGACCGTGTCGCCGACAAAAGAGAACATCCGGATAATTCGTTCTGCTAATTCAAGTGGGAAAGGAGCTGGATGGTTACGGGTCGAGGCTCCTTTTATATCCCAAATTTGTTGGAAACATTTTCGGTGCAACTCTTCCGGAATGATCGAAAGTGTCCGCATAGTTATAGTTGGTTTTCGATAACCACCACTTTTTCTTTGCATCAGGATGAATTCGATATCATTTTTGATTACTCCACCTGGCTCATAGGGTTTACCAAGAAAACTAGTTCCATTCCCGTGAGCTTCTAACGAAGCATTCGATATTTTGTACCAAATAATTGGAGCTAAATTATCAAAGCCAATGGCTCTGCAATGTTCTTGAATGCTTGCATGGAGCGGAAAAACCATATGTTTGCCGTACTGCCTACGCGATACACAAACATCGCCAACTACAATAACGAGCCTCCCACCTGGCACCAGAACGCGATAAACATGCTGCCAAACTTGGTCTAACTCAGTGAGAAAAGTTTCGTAATCTGCAATATCTCCTAGTTGTCCTTCACTACCGATGTATTTTTTCAGAGTCCAATAGGGTGGAGATGTAAGCACAAGATGAACACTCTCATCAGGCACGGCTTCCATCAATCGGCTATCACCGAGGATAACACTATGCGATGATGGCATTGCCTGGACGCACCTTAAAAGTTGCTCCATCATCTTGGTATCTTTAGCAATAGCAGGAATAGCACGTTGTTCGTCTTCAGCCAGTAGCCTCATGACTTGCTGAGGAATGATGTCAGCACTTTGCAAAGCCTTCTTCAGGAGATTATTACTGTTGAGGTTAAAATGAGTGTCAATATACAATCCTGTTTGTGCTAAATTCATCACTTCCAACTTCTGGGCTATTCCGGACTTTAGACTAATGTTACAGGTAGTACGATCGCGTTTGCTGAGTGCGCTCGCTCATACTTTAGGATGCGTTAGCTTAAGCATAACGCAGCAAATAGAGCCCATCCCTTACTCCTCCATAAGATGAAATGCTTTAAACGGCATTGTTAAAATCCCCAAAATCTGACTCACTTCATTGATAAAATAGTCTCGCTTATCAATCCAGACAGTCTTATCAACCAACTTTATAAACTTCCAATCCGTCCCAGTCGTCACTGCTCCATAGATACTTTCGTTCGCCTCTCCATTCCGTTGATTAAATAATTGGGCTGCAACCATTTCAGCAATACACTGCCCTAAGCCGGATTTAATACTTTCATTCTTCGCCTCTGCCAAAATTACAACCGGAGTCCGAATCTCAGAGGATTCTTTTGAGGCAGTAAGAGTATGATCGCAATATCCGCTCAAACCTGCTTGCAAATCGACATTTGACTCGGAGCCAGAGAAAAAAGCAATTTGAAAATTAAGTATTCGCCTAACATCTAATAAAACCGGGGCAATAATTAACTCCCCACGCGCCTTTTCTGTATTGATTGCAGTTGCTAAAAAGACATTCTCATTTAATGTGGTCTGAAGATAATAAATTGGCAAAATTTCTGGAGTAGCAGTAAATAAATCAATAGATTCTTCTACGGTTAACCCAAAGGCTTCTCTGACTTTAGTTAAGGTTGTAAAATCCTGGGGGCGCGTGTTGCCCCCTGAGATGAAGGGATTTAAGCAATAACTCATAATAATCAGATAAGTAGAATGGGCAATGCCCACCAAATAGGATCATACTGGGTAAGGCTATTTAATTACTTCTGCTGCCTCTCTTCCTTCTTATCTTTCCTTAGCGTAATAAGCGCTAACGCGCATGGGGAATCTAATGCGGTTTATTTTATATTGCTACCGCAAGCGATCGCGTATTTTTTACAGTTTATTACTTAGGGCTTACTGACCAATTAGCTATTACTAAATCTTAAAAATTACTATATATGAGCGCACAGATTACCATTATATAAATATACCAATTAAACCAATAGTTGTCTAGTACCAATGGCGAATATTTTAGACAGGAGTTACGCAGTTGAACTGAAGATGCGGTAGAAGGAAGGAATGAATTGTTAGCTTCCATCGTTTCCAGTGCCTCTATGTGAACGTTGAACTGAAGATGCGGTAGAAGGAA
>NZ_JACJOY010000030.1:0-32990 GCF_014695815.1 Trichocoleus sp. FACHB-6 | reverse complement strand
ATCACCTGACTCTAATTGAGTTGGCAGACATTGCTTTTGTTTTTTTCAACAAATGACCACAATTCATCTGCACTTACTTGTTCAGTTTGGACGGCTTGTACTTCGCCATTGTGAACCAATTGAGCCTGCTGGCTCGCTGCATGGACAAGGCTAACGACGGTATTGTAGGCAAGTCCTATAGTGCGGCTAATCCCTCTGAGACTGCTGCCTTCACTATGAGCCTGTAAAACTTGTCGGATTTGTTCTGGAGTGACTTGCCGATGGTAGTACAACGTGTCAAATCGCTCGTTGAACGTTTGCTCGCACTGGGGGCAGAAATAGCGTTGGCTTCCATTTGGGGCTTTACCATGTTTATGGGTGCTAGGATGACCGCAAAGCCGACATTCCATAGATCATGCTTGAAAGTAGATACCTCTCTACTTTACCTGACCCACCATTTCTTGACGCACTACCAGAAACGCTATAAAGCAACGAAGTTTAAACAGTTAAGGCAAATCTTTAACTTTTCTTCATGATTTTCCTGGCAAACGGTTAAACTTCATTGCAAAGTAAGAAGAGAGTAGGAACAGCGTGATAATTTCTTTAAGGTGACAAACGGCTGACAGATCAAGATGGAGAACACAGTCAACGTGCAGTTAAATCAATCCTCAACCCCTTCATTTCGTGAAGACTTTAGTGAGTACGTTGCTCATCTACAACTTCACATGGCTTTGCAAGCCCGTAACTTAGTTCCCACTCTCACCAGAGCTGCTGATAGCCGAGAACAGCTATTGCAGCAAACCCAAGCTGATATTGAGAAGCTGGTTTCTCGTCAAGGCATCTAGCCAGCTCATCTGTTGATTGGCTCAGAAGCGGTAGCCACGCCATTATTTTTAATATTTTTCGCAAACTCAATTGAATTCAGAGTTGAAATCAGAGCTTTATCGCTCTGATTTTTTTTCAGAAATTAAACTCGTTCCCTGATGGGGCCTGGGAACGAGTTTAAGAGGCTCTATCTTCATTGATAATGATGCACCGCTCTACCGTCTGAGATAACTATACGCACGAGTCGGGCGATTCACAGCCACCCAGGAATCTGCCTGCTGTAGCGCCAATTGCCACACCTCATATCCGCGACGGTTTAAATGCAGTCCATCTGTTGTCAAGTCTAGGCGCAAGTTCCCGTCAATATCGCTAAAGCGAGAATGGGTATCTAGATAGCCTGCACCCTCTCTTTGAGCAAGGTCAGCAAGTTGTTGGTTAAGGTTACGAATCCGGCTATTTGGTATAGCATCCAGCCGAGTAGGAAGAATAGATTGGAGGATGACTGAACTACTCTTGTGATTCTGCCGTAAGCGACGGACAATCTGGCGGAGATTATTCAAAATTGCCTCATCAGTTGCACCCTGGCGTAAATCATTTATACCTGCCAAGACATAAATTGCATCTGGTCGAGTTTGGGAAAAGACAGACAATCTTTTTGAAATGCCACGGGAAGTATCGCCAGATATTCCCTGATTCAGCCACAAACTCCCAGCAGGTAATCGCTCTGTGGGAAACCACAAACTGATAGAATCGCCAACTAATACTGCTAGACGATTTGAACCCTGACCTTCAGCAACTGCCTTGGCTTCCTTTGCCAATAAACTTTTCCACTGCTCATAGGTGGGTTTTGTCCTTGCCTTTACCCAAGTTGACTGGAAGCTATCAGCAGGTATGCGAGTATAGATTTTGCCTGCTTTGAGAGCTGCTAATCTTTGGTAAAAAAGTTGAGTTCCAGAACTGGGTAAGAGGTTAGCTGGCTTAGGTTTCAGTAAAGCTTCGATACTGGGTAATATCTCTGTAGCTGCTGCTGCCAATATTGGGGTTATCGGTGGCGTGTCAGTTTGGGAACTAAACCGCTGCTGACTGAATTCAGGGGAGGTTATTTCAACTGTGGGGATTATTTTCTGAGTGACAAGAGGCTCAAAGGCATTTGACTGGGGTACATTTAATGCTAACAGGGTGTCTGTCCCCTTTAATGGTAATGCTGGTGGCGGTGGGGTTAACATTTGCCCCCCGGTTAATAAGCTTGCTGCCAACAGATAAGGATCTCCCATTCTCTTTGACTCCTTCACACTATCCCTTCTTTTGACAGGGATTATTGGTTGGAGTCAGGAATTTTTGGGGAATGCGATCGCATTCTTTATATGCTAGACAAGGCTACTGGCTGAAATTTTCTCTCAGCCAAATTTTTCTTGGTTATAAACTTGTCGCAGTTGTTGCAGTGCTACCTGCGACAAGGCAGATTTAACTATAGCTACCAACTTCCCCCACTCCAACAATTTCCCCATTGATGCTGCTTTCTTGAACTGATGCGCGTAAAATTCCGTCCAAAAGTGCGGTGCTTGCTTGATTTTCCACTTTCTTCGCCACCGCTTGCGCCACCGCACCATATCTCCCTCCCTTGGTGCCTCGACTCCGGAAATCGGCGGAAAGTCTGCATAGCTGACAAACCGACTCACGCCTTTGCCATGTACGTGAACGACGTGCCGCCAGCAGGTAATTTTATAAATCTGTTCTGGCTGGAGATGGAACAGCAGCGCAGCTGTCTCTTCTGTTACAAATCGAGCCAAGGGATGCACAATTCCCGATTTGTGAATAATTTTTGATTCTGTAATTTCTAGCGAAGTCTGCTGATGTGTTGATAACATAGTAGGTGCTTTCCCTAATTGGGAGCATTGCAGCGATCGCACTGTAGTTTGCCAGACCGGGGGGGATCGCTTTTAATCTTTAATCATCATAAGGTGCATCTGCACCTTGCGTCAAGTATGGGTTTAGTTAGATTGAAAATTCGAGAAATGGCGGCGGAGAAAGGCTGGACTCTGAAGGAGGTTTCCGAACGTTCCGGAGTAATCTACAATACAGTGAAAAGCTATGCCCGTCGTTCAGAAATCGCAACAATTGACTTTATTTCTCTGCAAAAGTTGGCGCGGACGTTTGATGTCATGATTGAAGACTTGGTGGAGATTGTGGAGGAGTAAGCGATCGCGCTCCTGTTGCGGGAAGGCTAGATAAGCAAAGTTTTTCTTTGCAGGCTTCAAAGCGTGATGTTTCCCCAAAGGTACTATTTTAGTCACGTTACGCGGCGCTTTCCTTTCCTGGTAAGCTGCCCAGATAGTCTCGGCGTTTTACCCACAGTTGGCGGAGGTATTCCATCATCTCTTTGTAGTAGTCGGAGAATTTCTGGCTGTCTTCTTTAATCTGAAATCCGAGTTGTTGCAGTGCGGTAGGGGTGTGGCACGTTTGAAATAAAAGCGCGATCGCATCCCACCAGAGTCGCAATTGACGATAACTCACAAATTGTCCGCCGCGATCTGTGCGATGCACAAAAAGTACATTTTGCCAATACTCGAATCGCAGGATTAATGATTCTGGGATTTTCAGGTATTTCGCCACAAGTGCAACAGTGAGGCGAAATGTCTTTGGCGGTTGAATGCGGCGAAACAAGGCTGTCATAATCAATTCATTCCAGGTTTAACTGTTGAGTCGCTGGTTTCTGGGGTGGTGTCGAAAATGATGGAGTAGGGAACGTTTGGAGTATTCGCTTTCAGGATTCGCAGATGCGCTTCGGCATCGCTGCGACGACGAAAACGGGCGATAATCAGAGATCGCATATCAGGAAGCGAACGGATGATGCACCAAGGATGTAGTTTGGAGTAATACGTCATAAAACTCTCCCAGTCATAGCTGCGAGTTGAATGATATTTATGATTGCGTCAAGCTTTCACTGTCAATTCACCAAAAAACTTAGATAGTGATCGCGCGATTGCCTGTCAGTTCTTGGTGGAATGACGGTTATATAAGAAACTGAGGAAAGGGCAGACATCAAAGAATGCAATTTAAGTGGATAGCTGACTAAACTGATGTGCAACTTTCAGATGGCCTGCCCTTTCTGTGTGTCCTTCTATATGAAGTGTACTTCTTAAAAAAATTTCTGTCAAGAAGTGTGCTTCTAAAATTGTGCTGCTATGTCAGAAGAACAACAAAATAAAGAAGAGCCAATTTCGCCGTTGAAAAAGCTACGGATTCAGGCTGGTCTGACTCAGGCAGAACTAGCTAGGCTGATTCCTGACAAAGCTGGAGATAAGACTCTCTCCCAAAGAGCGGTGAGTGCTTGGGAGAGAGGTGAATATCAGCCGGAGCTAACTATTCCGCAGGTGAAGGCGCTTTGCAAGGCATTAGGTGTGACTCTCGACGAACTACCCGATGACTTCAAACCTTGGGAGCATCCTTAGCGATCGCGCTTTTGGGGTGAAGAGTGCGATCGCGTTTTTGCAGCCTTCAATGCGGCTCCTCTATGATGTTATGTATTTAATAAGGTGAATTATGCAATTAGAGGACTATTTCAACTTTCTAGCTCCTAACGATATTCGCATTACGGGAACACGGATTGCCATTGAGCATATCCTCTATGAGTACATACACTGCGCGAAATCTCCGGAAGCGATCGCGCAGCAGTTTCATACAGTCACCTTAGAGCAAATCTATGCCACCATTTTGTATTACCTGCACAACCGGGAAGAAGTAGAAAAATATCTAGCGGATTGGTTGGATTATACGCTCAAGGCAGAATCAGAATATGATAAAAATCCTCCAGCAGTCGTTGTTAGGCTACGCAAGTTAAAAGCAGAACGGGAAAGAGTTCAAGTATCCAAATAATGTCTATTCGGTACTTGCTAGACGAGAACTTGTCCCCTTCCTATCGAGAACAACTGCTGCGTCGTCAACCGGATTTAATTGTTTGGATGATTGGCGATCCAGGTGTTCCACCAAAAGGTACGCTAGATCCTAAAATTCTGCGGTGGTGTGAGGAAAATACCTTTATACTTGTAACCAATAACCGCCGTTCTATGCCTGTACACCTAGCCGATCATTTAGCGGAAGGTCGCCACGTTCCAGGCATTTTAGTGCTTCGTCTAAAAGCAGAAATAAGACAGATCATTGAGGATTTAATTCTAATTGCAGCGGTATCGGATGACGATGAGTATCAAGATCGCATCGATTACATACCGCTGTAAATGAATGGAGCGATCGAGCTTGTCTGCTGTGGGTAGAGTGCGATCGTGCCTCAGTGCAGATTCTATATTAATCGTGAAATCGCTTAACTTATAACTCTGCTGTTAAGTTAGGAAGAATTTCTTACGTATAAATACAGAGGCACACTCATTAACAAACGTGATTACATTGAGAAAGAAAAAGGTTTTTTCTTTCTGCTTAGATATTACGTAATGTTAAATACAAATTTAAATTGGAATAATATTTTAGGCTCTATTCCAGCCAAAGCGCATGAGCCTATTGTAAGTAATCAATTTGTAGTACCCCTTCTAGAAGCGCTCGGATTTAATAATCAAGAGCGATTTCCCCAGTTTGGGACAGGTAAAGGTGCTGACAAGGTAGATTTCGCAGTTCGTAAAAACAATGACGGTGATATCTTTTTAACTTCTAAAACCAATCCGTACCTGCTGGTTGAAGTGAAGGGACGCGCAACAAATGCTGGAGTTACAATTAACCTATCACAAAATACTCCTTACTACTTAGCGACTAAGGAACAGATTCAAAGATATATGCTTGCCCCTAACTGCAAAACTACTCAGTGGGGCATTATTACTAATTCAAACCATATCCAGCTATTCAGAAGGCATGGAAAGGTAGTAATTCCAGCAACTCCCAACGTTTTAATCGATCATAATAACATTAGTAATGTAATTGCTAACATTAAACATTTGATTGACAATCCGCCAAAGGCTTTAACCGTTTGCCTGTACAACGATAAGGGAGGTGTGGGTAAAACTACAACAACTATCAATTTAGCGGCTATTTTATGGAAACAGGGGAAAAAAGTTCTTGTAGTTGATTTTGATCCACAGCAAAGAGATTTAACGGAGTTACTTGGGATAAAAGAAACCTCTGTTAAACTTTCGGATTGTCTGATTAATAGATCATTGGATATTCGCGATACAATTCAGCCCTTTCAGCTTCTAGATAAAAGTGGAAAAAAAATAAAGTTATTCGATGTTATTCCTTCAGATTCAAAACTGGAAAACTACATGGATCATGACTATGAAGCAAAAATTCAAAAAGGTTCAGGGAGATTACAAGACTTACTTCGGGTTTTTGTTAATGATTATGATTATATATTGATTGATGCACCAACCAATTGGACATTTTTTAGTAAAAGCTGTGTTCGCGCTTCAGATGTAGTGCTTATCCCGACAAAGCACACTAACTTTGCATCTATAAAAAATGTATTTAAAGTAATTAAGCAGTTTATTCCAGAAGTGCAAAGACTTAGAAATGACAGTGGTCCAACTGCTTTACCAATTTTCTTCAATGAACACAAGCAAACTGAGACTTCAATCCAAAGGACACACTTGGAAATTAAAAATATTTTGACTAAAAAATCTATTAATAATGGTCAACCAGCTGTGTTAGATCCTGACTTACTGCCCTACTATTATCCTAGAGCTAAAAAAGGGAACTTTGATACAACTATATTCAGTATTCCAGAATATGCAGTTGTTTCCAGTGCTGCCTTCGCTCGTGTGCCAGCAGTTTTTAAGAACAAGAACGTTGCTGAATATTATCTCGGCTTAGCTAAGGAGTATTTTTTGTATGGTTGATTTTGATAATATTGGTAAGCTTATGCACTTGCCACTAGCTGATATTGAGCCTGGAGAGCAATTTTCAGCATCAGAATTTATCATTACTGCCGCAGCAGATGCAGTATTACAATCAAATGGGCGTAATTGGATTCCTATTCTTGTTAAAGAAATAGGTGACTATCAGTATCAAGTTGTTAGCAATCACTTTGTTTATGCAGTTGCTCAACAAGCTGAATTAGAACGAGTCTGGTGCATTGTAATTCAACCAGAGCCTAAAAGCATTGAACAAGCAAGAATTTTAGCAAGAGAAGTTACTCCTAAAGTAAATCTGAGTACAGCATCAAGAGATACCATTTTAGCTGCACTTAGATACTTAATTGCAGAACCAGACGGTACATTAAAGGGAGTAGATGCGATTGTAGCTGCTAATCGAATTGCAGCAGCTGATAGAAAAAATTGGTCAGGCTTTAGCCCTATCACAACTTTGAAATGTGGAATTACTAAGGGCAAAAAGTTGGATGCTCTGGCTAAAGTATTTTTTCTATCGCCACCAGCGGCACCAACGCCACCGCCAGAGGTTATCAGTATTAAACAGGCATCAAGAGAGGAGATTTTTAGCCGTATAAGCTATTTATCAACTAACAAAATCAGTGGGTTTGAAGCAGTTGATGTAGAAAAAGCAGCCGACATTATTTTTACTGCGAGTAAAGGTAAGTGGAAAAGCTTAAATCCTATCTCAAAACTTGAATGTGCTATTGATACTGCCAAAATCAAGACTCTAAAAACAGTATTTAGTCTTTGATATCATCCACGATTAGCTGTGTAAGCTCAAGTTTGGAATCACCCAATTATTCGGGGGCTGCTAATTTTTAGTAATCTCATGCTCACAATGGAGAAAGCGATCGCATCCTCCCCAACTCCTACAAATTAGCAATCTGTTGAGCAAACCAAATAGCCGCGCTGCCATTAGTTCCCTGTTTAAGCTGTGATAAAGCCTGCTCTAATAAAGAAATCGGCAACCCTTCAAGTGCTACAGAATATTCGTACTGCTGATACTTGCCATCATCCTGCAAACGAAATGCCAGCACTCTTTCGCTTTTAACATCAACAACCCAATATTCAGGAATTTGCAAAGCTGCATAAAGTTGCTTTTTTTCATCCAAATCAGTTGCTATAGTTGTATCACCCACTTCACCTACTAAATCGGGAACTCGCCACTGATTCAAATTAAGGTAACGTCGCTCACCCTCTCGCCAAATTGGGTAATTTTCACCAAGATAAAGAACTAAATCTGGCGATGCGGCTTGTGTATTCGGCTTTTCCATTAAGCAACCGCCTAGAGAATGAAAAATTTGCCCTGGTTTAGCCACAAACCAGAAAGCAAAGAGCATTGTGAATAGTTCATTAACTGCGGCGTGGTTAATTCCTTCATTACCCATTTGAACGAAAAGATATCCCTGATTAAAAAATAAACCTACTATTTCTGGGTTTGGATCGTCAGCGTAAGCTAAATAATCTTCCCATGTCGCGGGTTGCCATTTTGGAATGGCTGAAGTTAGATGGCGCGATTTTGGAGTTGAGATCATAGAAGCAAATAGTGGGGTTGGAAGTTAGAAATGTTTAAGCGATCGCTTGCAGATAGCATCAAACAAGTTATTTTTATAATTAGCTTAACAAGTAGCGATCGCATTCCACCTTATAAGCGCGATCGCTTCATTCAAAGGAATTCAACGTGATCGCGCATATCTTCGGGTTCCAGCAACTCCCAGATTAAAATTAGACCGCGTAAAATGTCACCAATTGAACGACTGCCTTGGTAACAGTAAACAATGCCAGAGTGTTTGACACCAGCTTGATGAAGTCGCAGAAAATCCGCGTCAGCCGTAAAAATTACCCTACTTTGGGAAAGTGCAAACTCTATTTGGATCTCATCCGATGAGGAAATTAGCCCTTTTTCTGCTGTAGTCGTGACATTTATACCACGGCGTCGTAAACCATCAGCTATTGCACTGTTGACATTCTCATCCAAGTGGAACCGAATCGTTTGTGGCATTTCGATTCCTTAGTTTTTGCTGAACAAGAGAAGGAGTTTGAACCTGCAATTCTTTAGCAAAGGCTTCATCCTCTCGAATTTGTTGTCGAATTTCTTCCAGATTATCGTGGTAATACGCCAAGGCAGCGTATACATCTGCTAAAGTGATACCCGGATACTGGGAGACGATTTCATCAGGAGAAAGCCCCATTCTTTCGTGCCAGATAACCACATCCTGCACTTTAATCCGATGTCCAGCAATGCGTGGTTTACCAGCACATACGCCGGGAGTAATTTCAATATGTTCTGAGATCACCGATTCCATACATATCCTTGTCAATAGATAGGATTATCTAAAATAGATCGTAACGAGATATGCGATCGCATTCCACCTCACAAGCGCGATCGCTTCTGTAAAATAAAACCCCGTAGGTTGATACTTACGAGGTTTTATTTGTGAAATGCACTCTAACTACTTCTTACCGACTGGGAATTTATCTTGTTCTGGGTTGGGAGTAGCGGGAAGCGATCGCTTCTCCTCGGACTTCGTTCTACGTTCCTCTGCCCTAATTTTCTGCCGCCCTTTTTTGCCAAACCCGTGCTTCAAAAGTTGCATAATCCGGCGCTGCAAATTGTCAACATAGGTAAATAGAACTGGCACCACCAACAACGTCAGCAGTGTAGAAGTTGTGAAGCCACCCATCAGCGCAATTCCCATCGGGCTGCGGACTTCAGCCCCCGCGCCAAGTCCCAAAGCTAGGGGAATCGTTCCGGCAATGGTAGCCAGAGAAGTCATTAAAATTGGTCGTAAACGATCCACCCCAGCGGCTATTAACGCCTGATACTGTGACTTACCTTCTTCCAAGTTGATTAACGTATAGTCAACTAGCAAGATAGAGTTTTTCGTCACAATCCCCATCAATAGGACAATCCCAATCAGCGCGTATAGCCCTAACGCTTTTTGGGCAATCATCAAGCCCAACAATGCGCCGCCCAGAGACAAAGGCAACGCCACCATAATTGTTAGGGGATGGAGGAAATTGTTGTACAACAGCACGAGGATGGCATAGATACACATGATTGCCAGTCCGATTGCAGAACCAAAGCGACCAAAAATCTCCTGCATAATTTCTGCATCCCCGGCAGATTCTTGCGCCACTCCGGGGGGAAGGTTTTGCAGGGCAGATAGTGTCTGCACCTGTTGAACAGCATCACCTAGAGAAATGCCTTGCAAGTTTGCTTGTACCGACACCTGACGGGCGCGATTAAAGCGATCGATTTGGGCGGGCCCGCTGCCTAAGCGGATATCAGCCACTGAGACTAGGGGGACGAGAGTGCCATTTTGCCCTGGTACTTGCAAATTCTTTAAGGTGTCGATGTCCTCCCGCCTTTCCGGGTTGATTTGCACCCGGATGGGAATTTGCCGATCTGGGAGGTTAAACTTAGCTAGATTTGCTTCATTGTCGCCGATGGTAGCAAGAGAAGCAGTTCGCGCGATCGCTTGCACTGTCACTCCCAAATCTGCTGCCCTTGCGGGATTGGGAATTATCAGTATTTCTGGTTTTACCAAAGAAGCAGTAGAAGTTACTTCTACTAAACCAGGTACTCTTCTCATCTGCTTTTCCAAAGCATCAGCTGCGGAGTTTAAAGGTTCGGGATTTTCGCTTTTGAGGACAATTGATAAATCCTTCGTGCTTCCTGCTGCACCCTGACTTTGGAAACTGATTCGCGCCCCCGGAATTTGGGGGAAAACTTCGCGCATCCGGTTCTCAAACTGCTGTTGGGAAAGGTCGCGGTCTTCCTTGGGTTTGAGATTGATGAACAAATTGGCGGTATTAACTTCTGTTGTCGCTAAGACACTTTTAACTGCTGGACTTTGGCGAATAAGATTGGTTGTCTGTTGCACAACTGCTTTTGTGTCCTCCAGGGTGGAACCGGGAGGTAATTGTACGGAAACTTCAGAGAAACCAATATCGCCGTTATCAAATAATCCTTTGGGGATAAACGGTACTAGCGCCAGACTGCCCGCAAAGAATGCGATCGCAATTATGATCGTCGTCAACCTGTGACGTAAAGACCATTGCAGCAAAGAACGATATGGCCCAAACCGATTTTTACCCTTTTTCTTAGCCCCATTCCCATTCAGGTTTGAGGGTGAGGTTTTCTTTGGTTTGAGTAAATAAGCGCCCATCATCGGGGTGACAGTACGCGCCACCAGCGTTGAAAAGATTGTCGAGACAGCAACCGTCACCCCAAACGGTTGAAAAAACTGCCCCGGAATGCCGCCCATAAACGCCACTGGCAGAAACACCGCGATAATTGTCGCCGCGCTGGCCAGCACTGCTAAACCCACTTCTGCCGACGAATCCAACGCCGCCTGGAGGGGTGTTTTGCCCATATCCATGTGGCGTTCCATGTTCTCAATTTCTACAACGGCATCATCTACCAAGTTTCCCACCGCCAGCGCCAACGCCAACAAAGTCATGTTGTTGAGGGTATAGCCCAGCAAATACTGTACGGCGAAGGTGGGAAGCATGGACAACGGCAACGCTACCGCAGTAATCAACGTTGCCCGCCAGTTCCGCAAAAAGATCATAATCGTCAGTACTGCCAGCACCGACGCTTGGATCAAGTCATCGATGGTGCCTTCGTAAGATTCGCGGATGAAGTCAGCGCGGGTAAAGATTAGTTCTAGCTTGACATCAGGTGGTAGAGTTTTTCGCAGTTCTTCTACTTGTTTGCGTACCCCTTCTTCCACCGTGACTAAGGTGCTGCCAGTGCTACGCAAGACGGAAAAAGCTACAACTGCTTGGTTATTCAGCAACGCTGCTTGTCTTGGTTCTTCAAAGCGATCGCTTACTTCACCAAGAGTGGACAAAGGCACTGAACCGCCGTTGGGAAGGACAATTTCATAGCTTTTCAACACGTTGACATCGCTGGCGCTGCCAAGTGTGCGGATGCTTTGTTCGCTACCGCCTAACTCTGCTCGTCCACCGGGTAAGTTGACATTAAAAGCGCCAATCTGGTCGTTTACCTGGGTGGCGGTAATGCCAAGGGCTTGCAGACGAGACGGATCGAGGTCTACCCTGATTTCTCGGTCAACGCCGCCCACCCGTCGAATTTGCGAAACTCCCTTTACAGATAGCAGAGAGCGGCTAATTGTTTGGTCAACCAGGTTACTTAATTCTTCGACTGACCGACGATTGGAAACTACGGCGTAGTTCATAATCGGCCCGCCAGCAAATTCTAGCCGTGTAACGATCGGGTCGTTGATGTCTTGAGGGAGACTTTGGCGAATTTGGGCCATCGCATTGCGGACATCATTGGTGGCGCGATCGCTATCTGTCCCCAACACAAAATTAACGACGGTTGTTGATATGCCGTCGTTTACTGTTGATTGAATTTCGTCAATATTTCCTAACCCCGCCACCGCATCTTCAACCTGTTTGGTGACTTGGGTTTCTAGTTCTGTTGGCCCTGCACCAGGCTGAGTAACAGTGATGGAAACTGCTGGTACATCAACATTTGGGTTGATATCAATGCCTAGCCTGGTAAAAGAAAACCAGCCTATAACTGTCAAAACTAAAAATAAGACCAGCGTTGGAACGGGGCGACGAATTGACCAAGCGGAAATGTTCATAGAACTTTAATTGCTAATTGCTAATTGCTGCTAATTGCTAATTGCTATTAGCGATGCGGACTCTATCGCCATCTTTGAGATATCCAGCACCTGCGACAACTACGCGATCGCCCGGTTTGAGACCGCTTTGAATTTCCACATTGCCACCACTCTCAACTTCCCCTACTTCTACCTTTTGCGCTTGAACGGTGTCTTCACCCGTTAGCAGGAATACAACTGCACTCCCATCCGGTTGAGGTAGCACCGCTTTGGCAGGAACCGTGACCCCAGTGGTAGTTGTGGTAGTAATGGCTGCACGGGCAAACATTCCCGGTCGCAGCAGCGAAGTTGGCGGCAAGTCTATTCTTACCGTTGCTTGGCGGCTTTGTTCGTTAACCAGAGGCGCAATTTCTCTAACTTGCCCCTGCAAGCGGACGCGGTTATCGGTATCGGAAGTGACAAGCACTGGCGCACTAATTTCTACTTGCGGTAGCTGAATTGCCGGAACCTTTGCCTGAAGTTCTATCTGTCCATTGCGAATAATCGAAAACAGCTTTTGGGATGGATTGGCTACATCCCCAATTCGGGCAATTTTCTCGGCGACAATCCCGCTGGCGGGCGCGCGAACAATTGTTTGCCCTAGTTGAGTTTGCAATTGTTGCACCCTCGCCTCAGAACTTCTAACATCAGCTTGGGCGCTGCTAATATTCGCTTGTTGTAGACGAACAGCCTCTCTAGCGGTTGCAGCTGCTGTGGCACGAGTTTCTAGTTCTTGACGAGCGATCGCGCCTGCTTGGGCAAGTTGCTGATAGCGCTGGAGATTGGTTTGGGCTTCTGCAAGGGTAGCGCGGGCTTGCCCTAAGGCAGCTTGTCTTTGCTGCACCACGGCTCGATTAGATTCTACATCCGCTTTCGCTTGGTCAAGTTGCGCTTGCAGCACGGAATTATCCAAAACTGCCATCACTTGTCCGGCTTCCACCAGTTGCCCTTCTTCTAGCAGGACTCTCTGAACTTGTAACCCTGTGGACTGGGGTAAAACTGGTATGAGTTCGCGGGCTGCAACTGTACCAGTAGTTTCCAGCCTGCGGGCAATGTTGGTAGTTTTTGCTGGGGCGATGGTGACAGTTTGGCTAGGCGGTGCTGGCTGAGTTGTGGAAGCCTTGGGTGTAGATGGTGGGCGAGAACGTATAGCCCCAACTCCTGCTGTTAGGGCTACACCCAGCCCTAAGCCAATCGCCACGCCGCGCCATCCCGCAAGAATGTTTCCCCCGCCTCTAGGTTTCCGCCTCTTTACTACTGATTCTTCTAGTTCACTTTCCCAGGTGTCTTCCGATTTATCGTCTTCTGTGTCTTTTGAAGTTTCGTTAAGCACCGCGATCCCTCCCCCTTCTGACCCGACCAACTTAAATTTAATGCAAAGAAATATTGCAAAGTTCTTCTTTAAGTATGACGCTTTATTGCGGGTGAAAGGTGCCGAGAGGAATGCGATCGCCTTCTAAAGAGTTGTAGTCAGTACGACATCGCTCTAGGAACGTAAAACCAAAGCGGCGGGAGGCATCAATATTTATTTAAGTGAAAGTTGCGATCGCACCGGACTAAAATCTAAGCGATCGCTTAACCAAAAGTTGAGCTATTCCATCCCCACATTGAACCTTTGGCATCAGCAAACTCAATATATATTCTGTTTTTGGACACCTGGAGCTTCTCATTAATTTGCTGGCAAAAGTCCTCACTCATTGCCTTAGTTTGCGATGAACTCATGTTGCCAACACTTTTAATTTCGATGTAACACGCAGGCTCAACAGTGCCGCCAAAAGTCATGGCTACGTTCGGCTCAAAAGCTGTCATTACATAGGATTCCGGTTTACCTAAATGCTTTGCCAAATTTGCCGATAGACTTTTTAGTAACCCGTCAACTGTAGCTTTGTCCGGAGAATCAACAGAAGTTTGAACTTTGATTAGAGGCATAATCTTGTTAATTGCTAGTTGCTAATTGCTAATTGCTAATCGTGTTATTGGTTACTAGGTATTGAGGTAGTATTTTCCCCAATCCCCAGTTTCCAGTCCCCAGTTCCTAGTCCCCAGTTTCCAGTCCCCAATCCCCATTAGCAATTAGCTTTTTTTCCCTTCTTTATCCGCCGTATTGCCAAGGCGTACTTTCGAGTAAAAGCGCATCACCTTCGCGGTGGACACTAGCAGCAATTACTTCTCCGACATAGACAGTATGATCGCCCTGTTCTACTGCACCGACGACCTTACATTCTACATAACCGAGAGAGTCAGTGATGATGGGACAACCAGTTTCTTCTCCCAGATAGAATTCCACATCTTCAAACTTATTACCAACGCGACGCTGTGGTTTGAAGAATTTCTGAGCGATTTCTTGTTGTCCCGCCTCCAGAAAACTGAGAGCAAACACGCCACTAGCTTTAATCATGGCGTGGGATTTAGAATCCTGCTTGACGCAATTTACGACAAGCGGAGGATTAAACGATGCCTGCATCACCCAGCTGGCTGTGAAGCCGTTAACTTCTTCGCCATCTTTGACACCGCAGATGTAGATTCCGTGGGGAATCTTACGCAGAATTGTTTTTTTAGCTTGTTCGTCTAGCAAGGGTCTACCTGTGCGATCGCTACTACAATGCTAAGTTTATCAATATTGATAAACTTAAGCGCCACGATAGGTAAAAATTATTTTACCTGACCGAGTAATTCAAAATTGTTTAGCGTCTATTTCCTCTCAAAACTTTGTTAAACTTTCCCACAAGTCCTTGTGACTTGAAGTTATCCTTGAAATTTTTAAATTCTCCGGCATCTAACCAAACACCATTGCATATTCGGCATTTTTCATACCATATACGGTGCCGATCGATATCAACCATGCGGAGCATTTTCTCATGACATATAGGGCAATTAACCTCTCCGCTAGATGAGTTTAACTCGCTGCCTGTTTGAGGATTGCCAATGTCTAAACTTTCAGAACCTTTAATGGCTTTTAGTTTCTCTACCTCAAGGGAGTCAAACCAAATTCCTTTGCAGGTAATACAGCGGTCTACTTCAATTGCTGCATAAACGATTTGTTCTAAGCTTCCCAGACACTTTGGGCATTGTATCTGACGCATATTGATTAAGTACATGACACCTGATCTCCAGGTTATCGCAGCAACTATGGAGGGGCGAAAAAATTGATCTGTTGAAGATGCGATCGCGAAGCGCTGACTTGTCAGTTCGCGCTTTTGAGAAGCTTATATAGCGTTTCAAGGGTTGGGTGCGATACATCTGTAGGGACGTGGCAATGCCATGTCCCTACTAACGTGGACTGAATGTTAGAACCGCGATATATTCCACCCAAGTGAGAAGCTTATAAAGAATTGTGGGTTGGACTTGTAACGACCAACAAATTCTCAGGTCGTGTTGGGTAAGGTGTCTCAACCATTCCCTACGCGGAATGGTACTAACTTAAGCAGTTAACTAAAGTTCCGGCTTAAAGCTTCAGTCCGTTTTAACGGACTGAAGTGCCTACTATATATAAATTTCAACCTGTTTTAACTTTGAGCCGTGAAATTTATTTCACGGCTTTATTTCACGGCTCAAAGTTAAGTGCCATTCAACCTACGCAGGTTTTTAAATTAAGCTTCTCAAGCGACACCATGCTGCTTAAACCATGCCTGTAGGCGTTTCCAACCATCCTCAGCTTCCTCTTTCCGGTAGCTGGGGCGGTAGTCGGCAAAGAAACCGTGCGGAGTGTCTGGGTAAAGTACAATTTCCGAAGGACTCTCTGCGGCTTTGAGAGCTTGACGCATCTTTTCTACCGTCTCATTAGGAATTCCGTTGTCACTGCCGCCGTAGAGTCCCAGAACTGGTGCTTTTAACTCGTCTGCAATATCAATGGGGTGTTGGGGAGTAAGGGGACTAGACTCGCTAACTAAGCGTCCGTACCAAGCAACTCCAGCTTTTAGGTTCGGGTTGTGGGCAGCATACAGCCAAACGACGCGCCCACCCCAGCAAAAGCCTGTGATTCCGAGTTTATCTGCGTTCCCCTTACTTGATTTAGCTGCCCAAGCGACAGTTGCATCAAGATCGGACATGACTTGAGCATCTGGAACTTTCGAGACAACTTTGGTGATAATTTCCTGAATGTCGGTGAGTTTGGAGACATCGCCTTGACGGGCATATAGTTCAGGCGCGATCGCTAAATAACCCATTTTGGCAAAACGGCGGCATATATCCTGTAGATGTTCGTGTACGCCAAAGATTTCCTGCACTACCAACACCACCGGGAAATTGCTGCCAGTCGCAGGCATTGCCCTATATGCTGGAATTTCCCCATCTGAAGCAGGAATCTTTACCTCACCCGCCACCAAACCTTTAGCATCTGTAGTGATAACTTGGGCAGAAATCGGGTGAACTGCTAGGGCAAATCCTGCGGCCAGCGTGGTTACAGCGATAAATTGTCTGCGTGTGAATTGCATTAGCGGTTTTTCTCCAACATATTCTTACAAAAGTGCGCTTACGTCGCATGGTGGCGCTAGACAAGCAAAGCCTGCCAACGCAAAGGCTTTATATAATTTAAGGCAGCGAAGGCAAACTTCGTTGGCAAAGCATCCAGGCTAAGGCGATGTGGGCGACTGGCGAAATAGGTGGCTGTGTTCGGGATGGTAAAGACGCGAACGGCGTTTGTCCGTCGCCAGAGGCTCTTGCCCTGCCACATTACTCAAAGCTGGACTAATTACATAAAGTGTGGTACGGATTAAATTTTCCTGCCTAGTTACAGCTGCCATTTGGTGCAGGGGAACTACCCAAATTTTTTCATCATGCCACCCTAAGCGAAAGCAAATCGCTACTAGTGTCTCGGCGGGGTAGTGTTGCATTAGTTTCGCTTGTGCATCTTCGACGTGACGCGCCGCCAGGTAAAGACATAAAGAAGCTTGATGCGCTGCTAGAGATGCTAACTCTTCTCGTTCTGGTACGGCGGAGGCGCTACCACTGATGCGAGTCAGGATAATAGTTTGTACCAATTCTGGTACAGTTAGCTCAACTTTGAGTTTGGCAGCAGCAGCTTGGAAGGCGCTGATGCCGGGGACGACTTCAAAAGGAATATCTGCCTCATTTAAGGCTTGCATTTGCTCGTGTACGGCACCGTAGAGACTAGGATCGCCAGAGTGGAGGCGGACTACAGATTTATGCGATCGCACTCTTTCGATCATCACTGGTAAAATCTCTTCGAGAGTTTTATTACCAGTGCGGATAATCTCCGCGTCCGCACGCACACCCTGCAAAATCTGCACGGGAACCAGGGAATCAGCAAATAAAATTACATCTGCAACAGCCAGTAATTTTTGCGCCTTGACAGTCAATAAATCTGGATCTCCCGGCCCTGCACCGACGATGTAAACTGCTGGTGCCAAGGGAGGCAATGATTTTTCACAGATAGATTCAGTTACATCAGACACTGTAAAACCTCGGAAATGGGGATTGGGGATTGGAGAAATAGAGATTTTAATTTGTTGGTTTTGATGAGCCGCACCCGTGCTATCTATTATCTGAGATGCTGTAGAACAAAAAATTTGGCTTATTTGCGGCAATGTTCCGGGTTTTTCCGATTTTCCTAGTAATCAAGTAATGGTAGATGCACCCTGGTTTGGCTCTAGAGTTAATCTCTAGGGCTTTTTTTTTGCAAAATTTCCTTTGTCTTTTGAAGAATTGCTAATGTTGTGACCCAGTTCTTCAGATACCCGACTTCTTGAAGAAGTTGGGTATCTCGTCTTCTCGCCTTCAGATTTGTGAACTTTCTCAAATCAATTAAATGCACAGGAAAGAGGCACAGAGAAGTTCATCAATTCTGCAAGGATGACTATATCCTGGTTATTCCCATTAGCTAATGGCTAATGACTAATTTCATCAGCATTCTGATTATTGGGGGATGATACAACATCTGGCAGAGAGCGACGGAATAGATAAAGCCAAGCTAAACCAGCTAATCCTAGAGTCATTCCACTCAGACTTATTACTTGAGCAATCCGCAGTGGGCCCAGCATCAGACTATCGGTACGTAATCCTTCAATCCAGACGCGGCCGGCACTATAAGCCACCATGTAAACTAAAGCGAGAGTACCCAATTTGAGGCGTGGTCTCTTCAAATCTCGAAAAAACAAAGTTATCAGTAATCCAAATACCATTAAATTCCAAAGAGATTCATAGAGAAAGGTAGGATGGAAATACTCAAAATTTTTGTACCCAGCCGGACGATTAGGGTAAGGAATAAATAGTTTCCAGGGCAGATTTGTCGGACGACCGAAGGCTTCAGAATTGAAGAAATTGCCCCAACGTCCGATTGCTTGACCGAGAATCAAAGAGGGCGCTACCAAGTCGGCTAATTGCCAGAAGGGAATTTTTTGAAGTCGGGCAAAAATCAAAGCTGCCAAGCTACCGCCGATTATGGCTCCGTGAATGGCAATGCCACCTTTCCAGATCGCAATAATATCACCTGGCTTTTGGGCGTACTCTGACCACTGAAACAAAACATAGTAGAGTCGGGCGCTGGGAATTGCCGAAACGATTAGCCATAGTGCCAAGTCGCTGATTATGTCTGGGTTGACTTTACGGCGCTTCGCCAGATACTGAGAAAGGCTTACCCCAATTAATACCGCTGAGGCAATTAAAAGGCCGTACCAACGGATGGTTAAAAAAGGCCCCAGTTCAACTAGAGTCGGGCCTGGGGAGGCAAATTGAAAAGCTAGAGGCAAAGTGGAAATATCAAGAAGCATGGGCTTTGGTTGATCGTATCTTGGGGATCGACCCGTTAATGTGCTTTGCTTTCATGTGAGCATCGCACTTCAATAGTGTATCGGATGCTTGCTTCGAGTCTTGCTATGTCAACAGCTATACCCTACTCCACTTTTAAGCCAGAAGCTATAGCATAGAGATCCTAGAAAGATTTACTGCTATGTCTCAAGTTACTCCTATGATTACTACCGATTCGTCTACCAAAACCTTAACTCGTCCCCTGTTGGGTTTAACCCAGTCAGAATTAACCCAATGGGTTGAGGAACAGGGACAACCCGCTTATCGGGGACAGCAACTATATCAGTGGATTTATCAAAAAGGGGCGCGATCGCTTTCTGAGATTACTGTATTTTCTAAACAGTGGCGCGACCAAGTAGCCGATTTCCCCATCGGACGCTCAACCCTACATTACCGCTCGGTCGCCCCAGACAAAACGGTAAAATATCTGCTGCGACTTGCTGACGGTCAAATTATCGAAACTGTTGGTATTCCCAGCGAAAAACGCTTTACTGTCTGCGTATCGTCTCAGGTGGGTTGTCCGATGGCGTGCGACTTCTGCGCCACTGGTAAGGGAGGTTTCATCCGCAACCTCGCCAAACATGAAATCATCGATCAGGTGTTGACGGTTCAGGAAGACTTCGGGCGACGAGTTAGCCACATTGTATTTATGGGGATGGGCGAACCGTTGCTGAATACAGATAATGTACTCGGTGCAATTGAATCTTTGAACAAAGATGTGGGAATTGGACAGCGGTGGATGACAGTTTCTACGGTGGGAGTACGCGATCGCATTCACCAACTCGCTAAACATCAACTGCAAGTCACCCTTGCCGTCAGTCTGCACGCCCCAAATCAGGCGCTACGCGAAAAACTCATCCCTACCGCACATCGCTATCCTCTAGACGAGTTATTAGTAGAATGTCGCGAGTACGTAGAGATAACTCGTCGTCGCATCTCCTTTGAATATATCTTGCTGGCAGGTGTAAACGACCTCCCAGAACACGCCGAACAATTAGGCAAACAGTTGCGGGGTTTCCAGTGTCACGTTAATTTAATTCCCTACAATCCTATTCAAGAAGCCGATTATCAGCGTCCTAGTTCTATCCGGATTCAATCTTTTGTTTCCGCTTTGAAAAAGCAACATATTGCTGTTAGCATCCGCTACTCGCGTGGTTTGGAAGCAGATGCAGCTTGCGGACAACTTCGTGCCAGTAAAAAGTAAACTCTGATCACGAATCTAAAAAGGCAAAAGAATTCTTTTGCCTTTTTTTACTTTTTATTTATGGGCGTATAGTCCAGGCGCATAAGCTTCTATCACTTTGCCAGTGAGAGAGCAAGTCACCATCAAGTAGTCGCAACTGTGGCATTGTGTCCGAGTCAGGTTACTACTATTAATATAGTGACGTTCTGCCGGACTGCCACAGTTTGGGCATCTAATTGCTTGGACTATTTCCATTTTTAAAGTCTTCATTTGAGTCAGTTTCTTAAAGAAAAAATTTGTCAAATTTAGCAGCAATGCCGCTAGATAAAAATTAGCTAAATTGTTAATTTAGCTAAACTCAATATTTTAAAAATTGTAAAGATTCAGAAGTAAAAATAGTAAATTAATTGTATTGGCGTATGCCCTACGCCTCAACGCATAATGACTTTTTCTTGCTGTTTACTCCTGAAGGCTTACATAAAAAAGATTGAGCTTTCTTTTCTATTATGTCCCCATCATTCCTAATTAGCCAGCAAATTTAAGGATTTTTAATTAATTCAGTCCTAAGAAATATAATCTATATCCTTTGATCCCCAGGCGGATTACCTGCATATAAAGGGCGTATTCGCCATAAATAGCCGTATTTAGACCTTTGAAAAGTGAATCAAATTTAAAGCTTGTGTAAAGTTTGCCCTATATTAAGCTCTGATTTGTATGTTTTTTTACACCAGTTAGAAATGTTTCTTTGCCAAAAATACAGCCAGAAGGATATATTTTTATTAAAAATAAAAACATTTAAGATTTAATTAATGTTTTTCATCAGTCTGTGGACATATTCAAAAGTGACAAAAGATAGAGATAGACGCGATCGCCTACTTCAACGCACCTCTGCGTTGCGGCGCGATCGCGCGATCGCAAGCGTTTAAACTTAAAACCTCAGCTGGCGGGAAGTGCCATCATCAACGAAACGCTGTTCGCCCACACCAACCACTTGTACAATGGTTTGGCGGCTTGGTGTCCATTGCCCTTGACGCGCCTCGATATCTACAATTGTTTCCAGTCCCTCAGAACTAACACGGTAGGTTGTAGTCGCCCAAGCACCATTTTGATATTCAAAAGTATGCCCATCATCTTCGTAAAGCGTAAATTCGCCATTTCCGGGGAAGATGCAAAGAGTAAGTTCCTCTAATGGATGCTCATCAACATACTGCATCACAGGCTGCATTGGGATGATCGCACCAGCACGCACGTAAAGCGGCATTTTTTCTAAAGGTGCGTGTGCTAAAATATGCGTCGATCCTTCATAACGCTCTCCAGTCCACCAGTCGTACCAAGTGCCTTCGGGAAGATATACAGCGCGGTATTCAACTCCCGGACGATAAACGGGTGCAGCCATCAGCGACGAACCGAGCAATACCTGATCGTAAAGTTTATAAGTGTGGGTATCGTTGGGGAAATGATACAGCAAAGGGCGCAAAATCGGTGCGCCTGTGGTCGCGGCTTCCCAGAAAAGAGTGTAGAAATAAGGTAGCAGCTGGTAGCGGAGATTAATGTATTCGCGGCAGATATTTTCTGTGCGATCGCCAAATACCCAAGGTTCGTGCTGCGCTGTCGTCATCGCCGAGTGTCCGCGCATCAAGGGGTACAGCATCCCCACTTGCATCCACCGCGCGAATAACTCAGCAGTGGCATTTCCGGCAAAACCGCCAACATCGCACCCGACAAAAGCCACACCCGATAATCCCATATTACAGAGCATCGGCAGTGAGTTTTCCAGGTATTCCCACAACGATTGATTATCGCCCATCCATACGGAAGAGTAGCGCTGAACCCCGGCAAAACCGGATCGGGTTAAGATAAACGAGCGCTGATTAGAACGCAATTTTTTCATGCCTTCATAAGCAGCTTGCGCCATTGACTGTCCGTATAAGTTATGAGTTTCGGCGTGGGTAGTGCGTTCTGCTTCGGAACCTTGCGGCGCATCGGCGGGAAACCAAATTTTTTCCCCAGGATCTCCGAAAGGACGATCTGCGATCGCTGGTTCGTTCATATCATTCCAAATCCCAGCAACACCCGCCTCAGTTAAACTGCGGTGCAAATCACCCCACCACTCTCGCACTTCCGGACGCAAAAAGTCGGGAAAAACAGCTTTATCCGGCCAAACGTAGCCGTGGAATAACTCACCATCAGTCTTTCGCACAAAGTAGTTTTTTGCAACACCCGCGTCGAAAACGTGATAATCGCCTTCTGGCTCGTACTTCACTCCCGGATCTATAATAGTTACCGTCTTGAAGCCATCCTGCGCCAGTTCGCTTACCAATTTTGCTGGTTCCGAGAAGCGCTTCGGACTCCAGGTAAAAACCCGGTAGCCGTTCATGTAGTCAATATCTAGATGAATTACATCGCAGGGAATGCGACGTTTCCGAAATTCGGCTGCAAGTTCCCGCACCACATCTTCTGACTCGTAACTCCAGCGACATTGGTGATAACCAATAGCCCACTTCGGCGGTAACGGCATTCTACCTGTTAAATGGGTGTAGGTACGAAGAATTTGCGCGGGTTCGGAACCATAAACGATGTAATAATCCAACTCATCGCCTCGCGTTTCCATCCGCAAGACTCCTGGTTCTTCTGCACCAATGTCAAATTGACTCCAGAATGTGGTGTTGAAGAAGATACCATAATTAACATTTGGGCGCAGGGCGATAAAAAATGGGATGCAAGTGTACATCTCATCAGTGAGCGAGTCATAATCTAGAGCATCAAGTGTCCAGTTCGTCTTAACTTCGCTTAGTTTGTCGAGTAGTCGGGTGCGTTCGCCAAAGCCATAGAAATGTTCGTCAGCTTCGATGCGCTTCCAAGTTGCGATCGCGCCTGTACGCCAAGCCATTCCCATACCAGTATCGTGCGCGATCGCTTGACCTGCTTTATCAAAACACTCTACACGACACTCGTTACGTTGAACGCGCACGCGAAGCTGTTCTGTTAAAATCTCTACCGCTGCATCAGTTTCTTTTACTTCAAACGGTACAACTGACCATTCTGCATCATCAGGTGTCACCGCCCAAGACCGACGCGGCATAAATTCGCCCTTTGGTGCCAAGCGCACCCGAATTAAATTTGCTGCTAGTATGCTGATGGCAAGATGCGAACCACCACAATCAAAATCTACACCCTGCTGGTGACGTTGTATTCCTTGTACTGCCCCTATAGTTGACCAAGATGCCCCTGTTGTGGGAAGTTTTCCAAAATATTGCGGCATAGTTTCTGGTTTTACAAATCAATATCGATTCCACCAGTTCCAATGGACAATATACCCACAGGCTGAATTACTTCGTCTGTAGGTTAGCGAATAAAAAACCTAACCCCCAACCCCTTCCCGCCTCTCCCTAACCCACAGGAGAGGGAAGCCGAATAAATGTTTTGTAGGGGGAAGGGGCGAAAAAAGCCCCTCCCCTAGCACCTGGTGGGTTGGAAAGAGGTCACAGACTCACAATTAATCCTGCAAAAGTTGTGTTGGAAACAGTACAAATTGCGCGCCCAAGGGTTAATAAAGATAGGAGTTACGCACTGGGAACCAGGAAATCAATTTCCTGGCTGAAAGCCCAAGTCAGTTGAAACTGACTAAAAAACCTCAAACCAACCCATTTCAATGGGTTTGGGCTTTGAGCCGGAACTTTAGTTCACGGCAAGTGCGTAAGTTCTGAAAGATATAAAATCGAGCAAATTTAGTAACGCTGTCTTATGCTTTCGCAAATCGTGCGCCCAATGGTTCGCACTCAAATTCGGTCACTGGCTAACTCTTTGGCAACTCGTTCCACACTAATTTCGACGATAGCCCAATGGCTGGGATTTCTTGGTGTACAGGCACAGGTGACTCACCTGGAGGCGGACTCTGACCAAAAAATTTCTATTTGTTTGACAGTAGGCAAACCCGAAGGGTGCGACTCTCACGACTGGCAGCAAATTGTCCACAATCTCAACCAAGAAGCAAATGATGTCCCAGTCGAGTATTTACAGCCTCAGTTGACACCTCAGCAACAAAGTAAGCTACAGCGCTTGTTTGCCTATTTAATTCAAGTTGCCGAACCGGAGGTGAGAGTTGGTTGGGAAATCCGATCTCATCAGCTGCAAGGGCTGGGTTTAGATGAGCAAATGCTACTAGGCATCAGGTCGGCGCTGAAAGTTCCCCAGTCGCTTGACCGCCTGATGGCAGGAATTGACCCAGACTTAGCAGCGATCGCACTTCCCAAAGCTGTCAGCATTGCTTGGCTTGATGGACAAGTTAATTCCTCGGAAGATGACGCTTTAACTGCACTTTTGGAGGTAATGAAGCAACCGGCAAAACTGTAGTCCATAGTCGAATTATTGCTAATCAATTACTAAGGCAATTTTCCCTGTAACTGACCCAGCCTCTAACATTTTGTGAGCTGCTGCTGCTTCTACTAAAGGGAAGGTTTTACTAAGGCGAATTTTCAGCGAACCTTCATCAATCCAGGTTGCACATTGTTCTAAAATTTCTGCCTGGTGCTGTTGCGCTTCCACAAGTCCCTGCAACATCGGAGTTAGCATCAGTTCAAAGCTGATTCTGAGATTGCGCGATCGCGCTGTCTTCCAATTAATATAAGCTGGGTCAGGCTCCAAAATCGTCACCACATCCCCGTAAACCCGCACCGCCGGAAAAGTTTTATAAAATGTTTCCCCGCCTATCGTATCAAAAGCTAAATCTACGCCCTCTCCTCCAGTCCAATCTAGAGTAGCTTGCACAAAGTCTGTTTCTTTATAAAAAATTACCTGATCCGCACCCAACTCGCGGACAAACTCAGCCTTTTCTTCAGAACTGACAGTAGTACAAACATCCGCACCTTTCAATTTAGCTAGTTGAATTGCTACATGACCAACACCACCAGCACCAGCATGAATTAATGTCTTCTCTCTAGGTTCCAAACGTCCTCGTTCATATAAGGCTTCCCAGGCGGTAATTAAAACTAGAGGTGCAGCAGCCGCTTCAGCAAAGTTCAACGATGCAGGTTTCTTAGCAACAAAATGCTCATCTACCACAGCTTTTTGTGCATAATTGCCCAGCTTAGCACCCAATCCACCACAGCAGAAATACACCTCATCTCCTACTTGAAATCGCTGCACTGCATCACCCACAGCTTCCACCACGCCAGCACCATCACAACCTAAAATAGCTGGCATTTTATCGGGATAAAAAGTGCCGCGTCCCCGCAATTTTGTATCAATTGGGTTAATTCCCGCTGCATGGAGACGCACCAAGATTTCTGTATCTTTTTCTATGGTGGGATCTGGTACTTCTTGAAGTTGTAAAACTTCAGCTTCGCCAGCTTCTGTCATCAACACTGCTTTCATCTTTAATTCCGATAGCTTTTGGATAATATTTTACGCGATGTGCAAGTTTTATTAATTAAAATTATATTTTATTCTTTTGGATAGATTTTGATGGTTCTATAGTAACCTAAATTATGCGTGAAACCCTGTAGGGACATGGCAGTGCCATGTCCCTACAGGGCGAATACTCATTCACTTAAATAGGATTGCTATATAGTAGGACATTGCTTATCTAGTAAGAAAAAATATTTCCGAGGTGCAGAGAAACACGATTAACTTCTTCCTCTCAGCTTAAGTTGGTAGCGGGTTTATTAGCGAGTTAATCGCTCTAATTCCTACTAACGCCACCAAACATCCTAAGCTTATAATACTCGCAGGGCGCAAGATGCCCTGTAACTGTTGCAAGCTTCGATCTAACTCGCTTTCGTAATATTCCCCCATTTTTAGTAACGCCTCGTCGAGATTTCCTGTTTCTTCGCCAGTGCGAATATACTGAATTGCAATTGGCGGTAATTTGCTTTGTAGGCTTTCACTGAGGGTTCTTCCGGCGCGAATTTGTCGAGAAGCTTTCGCGACATGGGTTGATATCTGAGGATCGGGGATATGCGATCGCAATAATTCTAAGGCGGTGAGGATGGGAATACCGCAACTTAAGGGCAACGCCAACTCGGTAAAATAAAGTAGCGATCGCGTTTGGATTATTTTCCCCAAAACGGGAAGTTTCGCTGCTAACCGCTGTAACCCTCTACCTGGAAAGCGAAAACTCAACAAACTTACACCAACTAAAAGCAATGCTAACCCAATACTGCACAGCCAAAAACCAGGATGGGTGAGATTTTGGGGGTTACGCTTGAAAATTGCAGCTGCGAGTACCAACAGACTCCAAATCAGCGCGATCGCGCTTTGGAGTACCGAACGATAGAGGCGTTCTCGTTTGGCTTGGGTAAAGTGTGCGATCGCTAGTTTTTTAAAAGCTTCTGTTAACGATCCACTATATTCTGAATAGCCTATCAAGCTTATCGTCCAACTGTCAAAATATCGAGAATCAAGAGCAAGCGCCCCCGCCAAACTTTGACCTGTTCCCACAGCTACTGCTACTTTCTGTAAATAGCTTCCAAAAGCAGAATTTTGACCTTTTACCGCCAAGTTTAAGCTTTGCTGTATCGACATGGCATTCAGCAAACTTGCGAATTGTTGAAAAAATAGAGCCTTTTGTTTGGTTGTTAATTTTGCTGGTAGAGGCACTGTTAAATTTATTATTGTTGCTGTTTACAACAATTGTAGTAGGTTGAGGGGCGCGGTGTTTCAAGTAACGAAACCCCACAAATCCTACTTTAAGGTTTTTTAGGGATTACTATATCGGCAATTACGGGCCGATGATCTGACCCCACATCCCTACCTCTGCGAAAATTCTTAACCTGGATTTCTGGACTGACTAAACAATGATCTAAGGGAATATAAACCCACGGAATAGGAGTTTTCCATGTTGGTAAGATGCCAAACCCCTGCCGAGTATTAATAAGTCCAGCATTATCTACCATTTTTTGATAAAAAGGCGACCACATAGTTGTATTCAAATCTCCCAGTAACACAACTGGATTTTTAATTTCTCGAACATAATCTCCTATCGCTTTAAACTGCTGATTACGCTGTTTAAAAGAAGAGTTTCTAGTGGGGATATTAGGATGAGTGGCGATAATTGACACCACTTTTCCTTGAATAGTTACATCCGCCAGTAAAGCAGGTCTACCTTCTCCCAAAGATTTTATTTGGGTGTTTTCCACAGGCAGTTTACTATAGATTTGTAGATTTAGGCTTTTTTCAGGCATTTTTGAGGTAAAAGTGTATGGAAGAATATCTTGTAATTGTTCTAACTCTTTTGACCAAAGATTGTTGACCTCTAAAAAAAAACAACATCTGGTCTTTCTTCTCTAACTAGTGAAATAATTCTAGAATAATTTTTATTTTTATAATATACATTCGATAGTAAAAATTTAGAACTTTGTTGTAATTGTTCAGATGCTATCGCTGGCTGAGGAATATACCAAGGCAGAACCTCAAGCAAGTTTAAAATTATACAAAGTAGAGTAATAATAAATAAAAGCTTTTTTCTGCGTGGTCTGAGTAAAAAGAAAATAAAAGGACAAAAGCTAAGAATTAAATATTGAAGCTTGAAATGGGAAGTAAGTTCTAATAATTGGTGGAATCTTCCAAAATAACCAGCCAGAGAGAAAAGGGCTAGGACAACAGTTAAGAAGGTAAATCCTTTTTTGAGGAGGCGTTTTCCTTGAGGAAAAGGGCGGATAAGGTTTTTAGAGGATGTTTTAAAAGTCTCCTTGACCGACTTTGGCTACTTCAACTACTCAGGCTTTACTACGATAGAATCAACGGTTGAGGCTACTTAGTCTCCTTCTAAGGTAGCTTTCAGAACCCAATTTGACCCTTTTAAAACATCCTCTTAGTAACAGCCCATTTGAGCTTAATTTTCAAGTCAGTAGAAAGTGGGAATTTGTCAATCTCTTTAAGGAGGGTTTCTTCAGGTTCAGAGTTGCAGCGCTTTTGATAAAACCAGATTAGCAAACCATCAACAACAATTTTGCTCAAAGCGTTGGCAATTAATCCGACAATTACTAAAATTATCAAACCAACCGCTGCACCCAAGGGGGAACCGAGCTTTCCCAGCGCTGTGCTAATAGCTGCGTCACCAACTGAACCACGCAATTGCGTCAGGAGTATGAAACCTGGCAATGATAGAGTGATGAGGATTCTGGCGATCGCATCCATCGATTATCTTGGTGTATAGTGCGTCCGCTAGTATAGCTATTCCCCAAAGAGTGCTGGATACGCTCTTTCAGGGGGGCAAAAAGCGATCGCGCTGGTGACAATCGCCAATAACATTTAAAAATTCGCAGTTTTTGGGCTAAGGAACCAGTAAAATTGCCTTAAGCTAGCTGAGACTTATCCCCCGTGATTGCAATTTATCCAGGCAGCTTCGATCCGATTACCCTAGGTCACTTGGACATCATTAAGCGCGGCTGTCGCCTTTTTGAGCAGGTGATCGTCTCCGTGCTGCGTAATCCTAACAAAACGCCACTGTTTACAGTGGAGGAGCGGATAGAGCAGATACGCATATCTACCCAAGGCTTGCAAAATCTAGAAGTAGACAGCTTTGATGGTTTGACGGTTAATTATGCCAGAATGCGGGGGGCAGGTGTGCTGCTGCGCGGTTTGCGGGTGCTTTCTGACTTTGAACATGAGCTACAGATGGCTCACACTAATAAAACGCTTTTCGAGCAGATTGAGACGGTTTTTCTGGCTACTTCTAACGAGTACAGTTTTTTAAGTAGTAGCGTAGTGAAAGAGATTGCCAGATTTGGCGGCTCTGTTGATCATCTTGTTCCCCAGCACGTCGCCTTAGATATCTACCGATGTTACGCCAAGACTCTTCCCGACTCGACCCCGACAGTAGTGGACGCTTCCCGGAAAATGAATTACCCGATAGTGGATCATCCGGTGTAGATATTCAGGGGGAACTCGACCGAATTGAGGAAATGATTCTCGATAGTAGGCGTATCCCTTTAACTGGTATCCGCTTGATTGATGAGGAACCGTTGCTGGATCAGTTGGATCTGGTGCGGATTAATTTGCCATCGGCTTTTCAGGAAGCGGAAGAAATTGTCCGCCACAAAGAAGAAATTCTCCTGCAAGCCGAGGAGTATGCACAGCAGATCATTGAGGCGGCTGAACGACGCGCCGATCAGATTTTGGATGAAATGGGCATTATCCGACAAGCCGAACGGGAAGCTCAACAAATCCGGCAAGCTGTGCAGCAGGAGTGCGAAGCGATGAGTGAGCAAACAATCTCTGAGATTGAGCGAATGCGCCTACAAGCACAACAGGAACTACAAGAGATGCGATCGCTTGCTATGCAAGAAGCTGAAGACATTCAAAATGGAGCTGACGATTACGCCGATCGAGTTCTTGTAAATATCGAGCAGCAGCTTAACGATATGTTAAAGGTAATCCGCAACGGTCGGCAACAGTTGCAAAGTGATGTTCCGACTCCACGTAATGCCCATACTGATGCTGGCGGTTCCTCAACCCGCACTTCCCCCAATTCACCTAAAAAATAAGCAACGTTGGTTTCCTTCGAGTCTCTGCCTCTCCCAAAGGCAAGAAAAGCTCTAGTAGTAAGGCGGTCGCTTCACTACTAGAGCTTTCCTCGGCAAAGTTGTTTCAAAAGACCCGACTTCTTAGAGAAGTCGGGTCTTTTGCCTTCACGAATTATTTACGACTGGTGTAGCATTCCCAGTTGGAGACTCTTAACGAGACTAGATTACATAACTATTTGCTACTAATTTGCCATTGTTGCTAAAAATGCCTAATGGTTTAACATAGCCCATTTCTTCTAGCTTGAATATCACTTTTTCCATGCTTTGAGCTATGCTTTCGGCGTTTGTAGAACATTCTACTTCCGGGTTGAGAGGCGGCTCATAAGGGTCATCAATACCAGTAAACTGTTTAATTTCTCCAGCTCTAGCTTTCTTATACAAGCCTTTAACGTCGCGCTGTTCGCAAGTTTCTAGCGGTGCATTGACATAGACTTCAACAAAATCCCCGATACGCGATCGCACTTCTTCTCTAATTTCCCGATACGGTGAAATTGCTGAAGTAATTACTATTACCCCATTTCGCGTCAGCAGTTGAGACACAAAACCAATGCGGCGGATGTTCTCGTCCCGATCCTGTTTACTAAATCCCAAATCCTTAGTTAGGTTTTCGCGCACAATGTCACCGTCGAGAATTTCAACCTTGTATCCCCGTGCCTGTAAAGCTTGGGCTACTGCCTTGCTAATGGTGGTTTTACCTGCACCGCTTAAACCCGTAAACCAAACGGTTACACCACGCTGTTGTCTTTCCATTTTGCCTCACTGAATTTTTAAGTGTGCTTCCCTGTGAATACAGGCGATTCCAGAAAATTTAACTTAAGAGCATCGGTAGATCAAATAAGCTTTCTGTACGCCTCAATTTAGTATTCCCCACCATAAAGACGAAATTTGCACCCTGAAAGTTTTCAAGTAACAAGTATAAGCTAAGACTTTCATTTGCTTTGGCTACGGGGAAACTGGACAGGAGGGGACAAGAGACTACAAGCGCTACACAGAAAATTCCCAATCCCCACTTCCTTTTTGCTCAAGATAAACACCCTCAAAGCCTGTGTCTTTTACACTGGTTAAGAAAAGAGAGTATTTGCCATCATGACATTTGATTACGATTTATTTGTGATTGGGGCGGGTTCTGGCGGTCTAGCGGCATCAAAACGGGCGGCTAGCTATGGGGCAAAGGTAGCGATCGCAGAAGGAGATTTAGTCGGCGGTACCTGCGTCATCCGTGGTTGTATCCCTAAAAAGCTCATGGTCTACGCCTCTAAATTTTCCCACCTGTTTGAGGATGCCGCAGGCTATGGCTGGACTCTGGGAGAGAGAAGCTTAAACTGGGAGCATCTGATGACGACTATCGACAAGGAAGTCCACCGTCTGAGTCAGTTGCATATTGGATTTTTGGGAAAAGCTGGGGTGGAGTTATTTAAGAGTCGTGCCACTTTGGTAGATCCTCATACCGTAGAAGTTGATGGAAAAAGGTACAGCGCTGACAAGATTTTGATTGCAGTGGGTGGGGAAGCCATCAAGCCGAATTTACCAGGGATGGAACATGCTATTACTTCCCGCGAGATATTTCTCCTCAAGGAACAGCCGAAGCACATCGTCATTATTGGGGCTGGCTATATTGCTGTAGAATTCGCTTGTATTATGCACGGACTGGGATCGAAAGTCAGTTTGTTGCTTCGAGGCGATCGCATTCTCAAAGGCTTTGATGACGATATTCGCGTTGGCATTCAAGATGCCATGTCCCATCACGGCATCAACATTATCACAAATGTTACCGGGAAAGGCATTGAGCAAACCCCAGAGGGTCTAAAGGTTGTCTTCACCGAAAAAGGCAAAGACGCGGATACAACCCTCACCGCAGATCAAGTTCTAGCCGCCATCGGTCGCGCACCTTTGTTAGGAAAACTTGGTTTGGAGAATGCGGGCGTTAAGGTTGTTAATTGTGAGGACGAAGATTTACCCAGGTTGCACGGGTACAGCGTCAACTGTGCCATCGAAGTCGATGAGTACAGCCGCACCAACCAACCTCATATTTTCGCTGTAGGCGATTGCACCAACCGGATCAATTTAACCCCCGTCGCCATTGGTGAAGGTCGCGCTTTTGCCGATACTGAATTTGGTAACAATCGCCGGGTATTCAATCACGAAAATGTTGCCTCCGCCGTATTTACCCAGCCAGAAGCCGCTACGGTGGGAATCAGCGAAGCCGATGCGCGGAAAAAGTTGGGCGATGACAACGTGCAAATTTATCGCGCCCGATTCCGTCCTCTGTTCCACAGTTTGACGGGTGCGGATGAGAAAGTCACGGTCAAGTTAGTAATTGACAAAAATACCGACCGGGTGCTGGGCGCTCACATGGTGGGCGACTATTCCGCTGAGGTGATTCAAGGAATCGCGATCGCAGTCAACATGGGAGCCACCAAAAAAGACTTCGATGCCACCGTTGGCATTCATCCTTCGACAGCAGAAGAGTTCGTCACTCTGCGATAAATTCCCCCTACTGTGTTATTATCCCCCCGCTCCTGAAACTTTCTAGGGGCGGGTGTTGCTATTTGAGTTATCTGTTGGACTTAGAGAATCTCAATCGCTATTAAATTATGTTATGTAGCAATCCTATTTGAGTTGTGAGCCAGCCCTTCAGTTCCCCGACTTCTTAGAGTCGGGGATCTAGCCTTGAGGAATCATTTAGGAGTGCTATATCTATGGCTGCTAATGAGTGCCTCCGCTGCTCATCAATAATTACTAACTATTAATCGACCATCAACGAAGCAATTATCGAGACATAGTATTATATTTAATCTATTATTCCTCGTTCTCACCAAAGTTAAGTGTTTCTTCGAATGCTCTTTCTGCACTTCTTTGTATATCGATAGGTCTATTTAACACGCATCCGGCATTATCCGGACTAAGATTACAACCATTTATATCTGGAGTTAAACTAGATAAAAAACCTGCGCCCATTCCCAGCATTAAAGCAGTTCCAGCAGTAGCTATAGATAAATTCTGGTAAATTCTAATCATATTTACTGAGATTAGCTAAACACGTAAATTAATATACTTATAATTACGAAATTTTCAGGTAAAGTTTTGGCAAATATAGCTGTATTCATGCTCGTTAGGACGTAGACTAGAGAGACCGCTTACGTCTACCCCTTTCTATGGCTAAACCTTACAGCGATGACTTCCGGCAAAAAGTCATGCAAGCGAT